>CAUJKG010000263.1 GCA_963205465.1 Pseudomonadota bacterium
GCCGGCACAAGCGCCTTCGTCAGCCATGCGGCTTTTTCAACATCAAGGGTGTCGAGGGGATTCGCGCGGCGCAAGGCGTGATCGGCGATCGCGTGAGCCGCGAAACTGCACCATTCGGCGGTAGGGTCGGAGAAATCGCGATCGAAGGCGATCAGCGCCTCGGCATCCTCGCGGCGATAGACGCCGTCGCGATAGACCTCGCGGAGCAGAGAAACCACATCCGAGGCCGCGATCCGCTTCGCATCCTGCCGAAACTTACTCATCACTACCCCGACGCTACCGACTACAGGGCGAAGTCTCGGCTTTTATGGTTTCCAACGGCTTAACGGGCGAGAAACGGCGATCCGGTCGGCCGGACTAGCAATGCAAAAACGCAAGCTTAAATTGCAGAACTTTTGCACACCAGCAATCATCCCATATCTGTGCCAACAAGGATTTCCCTATAGGAGAAGGCACATGGCCAAAAGCGCCGGACTGCACCACATCACCGGAATTACGGGCGACGCGAAGAAGAACTTCGGCTTTTACACCACGACGCTCGGACTTCGCTTCGTGAAGCGCACGGTCAACTTCGACGACCCGAGCGCATGGCACCTCTATTACGGCAACGAGCTGGGCGCGCCCGGCTCGGCGCTGACCTTCTTCCTCTGGCAGGACATGCCGCGCGGACAGCAAGGCATGGGCGAAGCGGTCGAGGTCGGTTACGCGGTGCCGAAAGGCTCGCTCGCTTTCTGGAAAAAGCGTCTCGACGCCGAAGGCATGGCCACGCGCGAAAGCGAACGCTTCGGCGACAAGCTGCTCGCACTCGAAGACTGCGAAGGCATGAAGATCGAGATCGTCGAGACAGCGACCGCCGGAGAAGCTCCAGCTTGGGCCGATGGCCCCGTCCCGCTCGAACACGCGGTGCGCGGCTTTTCGGGGATCACGCTGCGTCCGCATGGCGGGGCACGCACCGCCGAAGTGTTGACGACCGGCTTCGGCTACGCCGACGGCGGCAAGGACGGCGAGCGTCAGCGCTTCCTCGGCGACGCCGACATCGGCGCGCATATCGACATCGTGATCGACAAGGACGCGCCTCGCGGACGACAAGGCGCCGGCACGCTTCATCACGTCGCCTTTCGCGCGAAAGACGATGCCGAAGAAATCGAACTCGCGAACCGCATCCGGCAAATGCTCGGCCTTCAGACTACGGAGCAGATCGACCGCATGTATTTCCATTCGGTCTATTTCCGCGAACCGGGCGGCATTCTGTTCGAGATCGCGACCGACCGGCCGGGCTTCACCTGGGATGAGCCGAAAGAATCGCTCGGCACCGCACTCAAACTGCCGCCCTGGCACGAGAAGAACCGTGCCGCGATCGAACGGGCACTGCCACCGCTGGAATAACCCTCCTGCGCCGAAAAGATACGCCGCCCCGGTCCTGCCGCGGGCGGCGTTTTCGTTCCAGCGTGCGCGCGCCGGTTGACAAGCGACTCCGGCGATGATCGTTTACCTGATAAACGATATGGCACGAAGCGGGGAATCCAATGAGCAAGCGCGAGAAAATTCTGGGTATGCGGGTCGATCAGGTCGGGAGCCTCCTGCGTCCGCAATCGCTGATCGAAGCATTCCTCGCTTTCGGGAATGGACGCATTTCCCGCGAAGAACTCGATGCAGCGATCAAGCAAGGCATCCGCGACGTTGTCGCAAAACAGGAGCGGATCGGCTTTCCCATCGTCACCGACGGCGAATATGAGCGCATCAACTGGCAGATGAGCTTCGCGAAGGTCGAGGGCTGGGATCTCGATACGTTTTCCTGGAAAGGCTTTCTGTCGAACCCCTCTTCGCGTTACGAGCATGAGCACAGTCATCAGCGCGGCGCCGATGCGGTCGAAGTCTTCAAGACGCCCGCCACTGCGAAGCTGCACCTGGCCGGCAACTTTCCCCTGCAGGAATACAAGTATCTCGCCTCCGTCGCCACCGCGCCGGCCAAGGCGATGATCATGGGGCCTGATCGCGTTTCGCAGATGTGCGACCTCGCCACCTCCGCGCCCCACTATACCAACTCGAATGATTTTCTTGCCGATGTCGTTCGCATCGAGAGCGAGATGGTGCGCGGACTGGTCGACGCCGGCTGCCCTTATATCCAGCTCGATGAGCCGAGCTACACCGGCTATGTCGATCGCGCGACGCTCGAGCGCATGAAAAGCCGGGGCGAAGATCCTCTGACCAATCTCCGCCGCGCGATTGCAGCCTCGAACGGCGTCATCGATGCGCATCGCGGAAAATCCGTCTTCGGCATTCATATCTGCCGCGGCAACCGCGCCAGCATGTGGCATCGCGAAGGCGCTTATGACGGCATCGCCGAAGAACTGTTTTCGTCTTTGCGGTTCGACCGCCTGCTCCTGGAATACGACACCGAACGCGCGGGCGGCTTCGAGCCGCTGCGCTTCGTACCGAAAGGACCGATGGTGGTGCTCGGGCTGGTGACGACCAAAACCGGCGAAGTCGAAAGCGTCGAGATGCTCACGCGGCGCATCGAGGAAGCCGCGCGCTTCATCGACATCGATCAGCTTGCAATCAGCCCGCAATGCGGCTTCGCTTCCGGAATCGCCGGAAACGACCTGAGCGAGGAGCAGCAGTGGCGTAAGCTGGAGGTCCTCGTGGAGACCGCCAGAAAAGTATGGGGCTGATCCGCTGCGCTCGGAACTCAACGACGTAACCGGCCACCTTCTGCGCAAGAGTCACCTGGTTGCGCAGAAATGCTTTGCCGATGCTTTCACCGGTACGGACATCTCGCCCATTCAATATGCGCTGCTGAGCACGATCGGCAGCAATCCGGGCGTGAACCACAAGGACCTGGCGGCAGCAATCGCGACCGCCGCTTCGGTCGCGACGACCGCGCTCAAGCCCCTTCTCGAACAGGGAATGGTGCTGAACGAGCGCGATCGCGGGGATTCAAGATCGACCACCTATCGCCTGTCGAAGCGTGGGAGCGTGTTGCTCGGCCAGTTGCGCAAACGGCTGGTGCGAACCTCCGAGATTCTCGAAAAGCCCCTGACGGAAAAGGAAGCCGAACAACTCAAAAAGCTCCTTGCCAAACTGATCGACGGGGCATTCGGCTGAACCAGAACCGGTTTGGTTTTGCCCGCCGCATCTTCTAGTCTACCGGAGCCTCGCGTGCGCTTTTGTGGCCGATTTCCTGCGGAGGGTTACCGTCATGCGCCGGATATTATTCGTTCTCTTGCTCGTGGCAGGCACGCCAACCGGCGCTTCGCATGCAGCCACCGGCGTTGCATGCTTCAAGGCGCAGTGCGAAAGCAAAGGACGGACCTGCGTCGAAGCGGTCTATGCCTCTTCTGATGCCTGCACAAAGACGGCGCGGAAGAAATGCGATGCGGTGCCGGCCGCAGAGAAATTCAACTGCCTCAGAAGCGGACTCACGCCCTGCGCACGATCGCGCAACCAGGAGCAAGCCGCCTGTCTCGCGAGTGTTCAATCCTGTTACAAAACCTGCGCACCCTTCCCGGGCAAGGGCGTCAACTATTGGTGCGTGGCGGATACGCGCAACGGCGCGACCGCCGCTTTCTGCACGGCCGGTCCCGGCGCCGCTTCGCCGTTCGAGCAGTGCACGAAGTCATTCGACAAGACGGCGGAACTCAACGGCGGCATGACCTGCGAGTCGCTGCAATAAGCCTGCG
Organism: Pseudomonadota bacterium; assembly: GCA_963205465.1. Taxonomy (GTDB): domain Bacteria; phylum Pseudomonadota; class Alphaproteobacteria; order Rhizobiales; family Xanthobacteraceae. The sequence continues at coordinate 3,681 of CAUJKG010000263.1, forward strand.
AACTCGTTTCGGCTTTCAGACCATGGCCGGAGCGTGAGGCGCGGCGTCTCGATTTTCATGTCCAGGACGCTTCACGGCACGATTGCCGTGAACAGATAGACGGCGAAGATCACGAGATGAACGACGCCCTGCAGCACGGTAGTGCGGCCGGTGCCGAGCGACAGCGTCGCGACCAGAAGCGTAAGCGCGAGCAGCATCATGCCTTTGCTATCGAGCCCAAGCACCAGCGTCATACCGCTTGCGAGCGCCACCATGACCACGACCGGAATCGTGAGCCCGATGGTGGCAAGCGCCGAACCGAGCGCGAGATTGAGGCTGGTCTGCAAGCGGTTGAGTTTCGCCGCCTTCAGCGCGGCAAGGCTTTCCGGCAGCAAAACGATTGCAGCGATAATGATGCCGACAACCGCTTTCGGCGCACCGGCGGCTTCCACGCTCGCTTCGATCGCGGGCGAAAGCGCCTTGGCAAGCAGCACCACCGCACCGAGACAGACAAGCAACAAGAGCCCGCTGACCGCTGCGGTGCGCGTATTCGGCGGCGCGGCATGCTTCTCCTCGTCGCGCGCGGCCTCGCCTTCGGGCAGGAAATAGTCGCGATGCCGCACCGTCTGCACGAGGACGAAGCTGCCATAAAGCACGAGCAGCGCCACTGCCACGAGGATAAGCTGGCTTGCCGAGAACAGCGGCCCCAACGTGGTCGTCGTCGTATTCGGCAGGATCAGCGTCAGCACCGCCATGGTCGCGAGCGTGGCGAGCGCGGCATTCACCCCGTAAAGCCCGAAGGCCTGCTCGCCGTGCCGCGAACCGCCGGTCAGCAAAAATAAACCGACCATACCGTTGAGGATGATCATGATCGCCGCGAAGATCGTATCGCGTGCGAGCGTCGCCGCCGCATCTCCAGCCGCGATCATCAGCGAAACGATGAGCGAGGCTTCGATCACAGTCACGGCGAGCGCCAGCACCAGCGTGCCGAAGGGTTCGCCTACTCTGTGCGCCACTACCTCGGCGTGATGCACCGCCGCCAGCACGCAGGCCACGAGCGCGGCGGCGAGTAAAATCAGGAACAGCGGATGCGTGATTGCAAAAGAGGCGGCAAGCAACAGCCAGCCGATAAGCGGCGCGATCCAGCTCGCGACGGGAAGGTGATCTCTCAACATATTCGCTTTGGCGAGCGCGGAACCCTGCGCTTCTCCCTCTTTCTGCATCAAAGTTCTAAAGAGTCGCGCAGCATACGCAACCATTGCCGGATTACGTGGAATTCACGCGCGCCGTTACCTGTTTCATCTCTCCACCTCGTCGCGCGGGCTTTTGACACTGCGGAAAAGCCTGCGGAGATAGCTTCCATCGCTCTCGTTTGTTCCACCGCGTCAAGCGGCCCTCGCAAAACACCGTATCGATACCGCCTCTGATTGCTTCCACGCGCTCCCGCGGCGGCAAAAAGACGGTGCATTACGACCCAAGGTTAGAAAAAGCTCGCCCTCCTATATTACCATATAAAAATTGTGTAATATGCTTATATCTAGCATTACGATGTAAATAACCCTATATTACAGGAACCCTTCCCGCGCGCCCGCTTTAACGCCTCGAAGGCCGGATTTCGACAGCATCAACAAGGAGACAGCCATGGCCGTTACCATTGGCGACAAAGCGCCGGATTTCGAGGCGCAGACCACCGAAGGCAAAATCAAATTCCACGACTGGGTCGGCGATAGCTGGGCCGTGCTGTTCTCGCACCCCAAGGACTTCACCCCCGTCTGCACCACCGAGCTCGGCCGCATGGCCAAGCTCAAGCCCGAATTCGACAAGCGCAACACCAAGATCATCGGCCTCTCAGTCGATCCGGTCGACCGTCACGCCGACTGGGCCAAGGACATCGAGGAGACGCAAGGCGCGAAGCCGAACTTCCCGATGATCGGGGATACCGATCTTTCGATCTCGAAAGCCTGGGGCATGCTGCCAAGCAACGCCGGCGATACTTCCGAAGGCCGCACCGCGGCGACCAACCAGACCGTCCGCAACGTCTACATCATCGGTCCCGACAAGCAGATCAAGCTCCTGATCGCCTACCCCATGACCACCGGCCGCAACTTCGACGAAGTGCTGCGCGTGCTCGACTCGCTCCAGCTCACCGCGAAACACAAGGTCGCAACCCCGGTGGACTGGAAGCACGGCGACGATGTGATCATCGCAGGCTCGGTCTCGGACGACGACGCGAAGAAGACCTACCCGAACGGCTGGAAATCGCCGAAGCCTTACATTCGGATCGTGCCGCAGCCGAAGTAATACTTTCTCATCCTTCGAGACGGCCGACTTCGCCGGCCTCCTCAGGTTGAGGTCAACAAAAAAGGGCGCGGCTTCTGCCGCGCCCTCTCGTTGCAGCGGTCCCCTAGGAAGGACTACGCCGCCTCTTTATCTTTCTGCGCCTTGTTGTCGTTGTAATAATAGTTCGCGTTCTTGCCGAGCACGAGGCGGCGCAGCATGCGGCGCATGCCTTCGCTCTTACGAAGCGGCGACACCGTAGCCTGCACCGTGCGCATCATCGCAAGTTTCAGCGCGTCGAGCGCGGGATGCGCATCGGGTGCGGCCTGCGGCAATCCCATGCCACGCAGGAACGAATTGAAGACGTAAAGATCATTGCGGCGGCGCACGGCTTTCGTCTTCCAGGTGATTGCAAGCGAAATCGAATGGCTGTCTGCGGTACGCACCCAATGCGGCCACTGATAGGGCACGAAAACGCCGTCGCCCGGGAAAAGCTGGTGCTTCACGCCTTTCGCATCGAACTTCGGATCGTATTTGATGTTGCGATGCTTGGTCGCCGACGATTCCAGCTCTTCAACGGAAGCGATCGAGTGATCGCGGTTGTCGTAAATGCTGAAGAACTTCTCGCCGTGAATCTGCACGAAGAAGTTATCTTCGGCATCGGTATGGAACGGCGTCGTCGAGTTCGGCGAGGAAACGAACAGAAATCCCTGAATGTCCTCGAAACCAGCATCGTCGAGCGAAGCATGGCCTCGCGCCTTGGCGACCGACAGAAGCGCCTGCTCCAGAATGTTGCGATAAGCCGGATGCGCGTCGACGCGCTTCAGCACCATCCAGGCACCGGCCGTCTCGATGCTTTTCACGACTTCCTCCGGCGGCAAGTCGACCGCCTGCACCTTTTTCGGGTCTTGCCCGATCTCGGCCTTGCCGGATGAATATTCGATCTGGTCGCGCGGCAATTCGCGCACGAGCTTCACGATCTCCGGCAGCGTCAGCAACGGATTGCCGACCAGTTCATGCTTGATGCGAAACGGCAATTCGGGAAACTGCTCGAAGGCTTTGGGGTCGGCGGGTTGAACCAGGCTCATGACGACTTCTCCTTGAAGGCGCGATAGCGATGCACGATCCGGCGCGCGCCTTCGCGCAAGGCGCGCCGCGCGGAAATCAGGGAAGCGAACAACGGCGCGGAATAGCCCGCGCGCAAAGGAATGAGCGTCTCGGCGATATCGAGCCTGCCCTTCCAGATATGATCGATCATCGGATGATCGGCGGTCGCGGTTGAATCGACCGAGCGGACGGCGTCGTCCGCGCAAAGATACCGCGTGATGTCGAGCGTGAGCTGCACGCCGGGCGAGCACTTCGAGAGCTTCTCGTCGTGGGCGATCTTGAAGAAATAGGCGCGTTCGCCGTGGCGCACGATCACGCCGGATGCGATCACGTCGGCGCCGCGCGTCAACGTTGCGACTTCCACTTGGCCTTGCGGCGCGAGCTTGCGTACGGCCTCTTTGGTAAAACGCGTGAGCCCGTCTTGCGAACCGAGTGCGGTCCCGCGTCGGCCCTTCCAGCCGGCAGCTTCCAGCTTCAGAAACTCTTCCAGCGCCGCTTCGGTCTGCTGCGGAGAAACCGAAACGGAAAAGCGCACTTCGCCGTCGTCGGAAAGGCGGTTGCGCTGGCGGCGTAGTTCCTTGAGCTTCTTCGATCCGAGTGCATCCTGCAACAGATGATCGGCATCCGCGCTTGCGTCGAGCAGCGCGCGTGACTCCCCGTGCAGCACATGCGGAATAAGCGCTTCACGCGCCAGCGCCGTACGAAATGCGTGAGCGGCCGGCCCCTCGTTGGGTAGCGTGGAGATGATCAGCGCGTGAGCGCCTCTTGCTTTCGCGGCAGCCAGCAAACCGGCGGCGGCTTCGACGGCATGGTCCTTGTCGAGGAGCGGCGTCGCGAGCGGCGCGTAGCCGTGCCAAGTAACGAGCGCTGGCAGCGGCAGCTTGAGTGCACGCCAGGTCGAGGTAACCGGCAGGAGGCCGATCAGCCTCTTCTTTGCCGGACTGTCCCAGGCCAGAAGTGCATCGATGTTTTCATCACCCGAAACGTGACGCGTGACGGCAAGCGCCCACTCCGGCGAATAGAAGGCATTGGGCTCGATGGCGCGCGCATAGAGCGACGACCATGCCCGTAACGGAACGGCAGCGAGACCCACGAACTCATTCGCGCGCGAAGCCGCAGCAGCGGCGGAACCGTGCTCGTCTCGTGTCAGATCGAAATGTGTATCAACCAAGGACAACTTCCTGCGTGTTCCTTGGGGATGCTGCAAATGGACGGCCACTCTTTCCGTGCCGGAAAGAGCCACGATCCGAGATAGCCGCGTCCCTGTTGTTCTTTTTTGTTGGCGGAGACGCTAGCGATCCGCGCTTAAGGAAGCGTTGGAAAACGGCGGAAAGAGATTAATGCGGATCAACAACGGAGGACGACGGCATGCCGTAGTGAACAAACGGCAACTGCCTTCGCTAAAGTTTTAACGATCGCGCAGCGCGCGCCGCGAAAGGAACAAGCGTTATTGCCCGTAACGCTCGGTTCGGATCGAGCCCGGCTCAACGCCGGCACCAATCATCGCTTCGCTCGCGATACTCACAAACGGATTCGAACCGCAGATATAGACGTGCCGGAGCGGCGACGGCATCTGCCGCGATACTTCACCGATCATCGGCGCATCAATTCGTCTTCCGTAATCACCTTCGCGCCGCGGCGCTTCGCGTGTGATCGTCAGCACGAGCTTGAACGCACCCTGCTCCTGATCGAGTGCGAGCAATTCTTCGCGAAAGATCACGTCCTGCCACGAGCGCGCGGAAAGCAGGAGCAGCATCGGCACGCCGGATCGCTGCCGCGCATGATGACGGACCATCGACATCAGCGGCGCGACGCCGGAACCCCCGCCTGCCAGCAGCACCGGACCACCATCCGCGTTCTGCCAGACGAAGTGCCCGCCGATCGGCCCGCGCAATTCCACTTCGTCGCCGGCTTGCGCCACCTCGTGGAAGAATGGCGACACCTCTCCGGTCGCAAGCTTCTCGATCGCAAGCTCGATGTCGTCGCGGTCTTCCGGCGCGGACGCGATCGAATACGGGCGTTGCGCGCGATAACCATTCGGCGCGGTCAGGCGGACTTCGACATGCTGTCCGGCGCGAAAGGAAAACGGTTGCGAAGGCGTGAAGAAGAAACTGGATGCCGTCGGCGTGCGCTTCTCGATCTTGTTGAGCGTGACTTTTTGCCAGCGGATCGCGAGCGGAGCCGGCGGCGTGGTCGCTTCAGTCACCGGAATAGCGCTGCTCTCGCCACGGATCGCCATACATATGATAGCCGCGCTCTTCCCAGAATCCGGCGGTATCTCTATCGGTAAATTGCAGCGTGTGAATCCACTTCGCCGATTTCCAGAAATAGAGATGTGGCACGACGAGGCGCGCGGGACCGCCATGGTCCGGCGTAATCGGCTTGCCGTCATATAGCGTCGCGACCATGGCCTTGCCGCCGGTCAGATCCGCGGTCGGGACGTTGGCCGAATAGTCGTCATAACCATGCACGAGCGTGAATGCGGTCGCTTCGTCGATTCCCGCCGCGGCGAGAATGTCGTCGATCATCACGCCTTGCCAGACGGTATCGAACTTCGACCAGGTCGTGACACAGTGGATGTCGCGGGTCAGTTTCGACTGCGGAAGCTGGTTGAACTCGGGCCAGGTCCAGCGCGCGATGATCTGCGGACCGTGTTTGAGTATGAAGGACCAGTTTTCCCGTTTCACCAGCGGCGTCGGGCCGGCGGAGAGCACAGGAAAATCCGTCGTCAGCGCCTGTCCCGGCGGCAGGCGCTCCGCCTCCGTCCGCTCGCGGGGCTTGCCGGTAAATCCGCGCGTCACCGTCATCGGAATGGTCCCAATCGTTATATGCGATTTTATCACTCCCGGTCCGCCCGACAAATCACGACAGCGTAATTCCTCTGGCGTCTTTTGCATCGCAGCCATGAAACGCTAGAATTGACGAAACGAATATCCGGAGGAAAGAGAATGGACGTCCGCGCTGCAGTTGCCGTCGAAAAAGGAAAACCGCTCGAAGTCACGACGGTTCAGCTGGAAGGGCCGAAAGTTGGCGAAGTCCTGGTCGAGATCAAGGCGACCGGCATCTGCCATACCGACGAGTTCACGCTGTCCGGTGCTGACCCGGAGGGAATTTTCCCGGCCATTCTCGGCCATGAAGGCGCCGGCGTCGTGGTCGATATCGGACCCGGTGTCACGAGCGTGAAAAAAGGCGACCACGTCATTCCGCTCTATACGCCCGAATGCCGCCAATGCCCCTCCTGCCTTTCGCGCAAGACCAATCTCTGCACTTCGATTCGCGCGACCCAGGGTCAGGGCCTGATGCCGGACGGAACCTCGCGCTTCTCGATCGGCGGCAAGAAGCTCTTTCACTACATGGGCACGTCGACGATTGCGAATTACACGGTGCTCCCCGAGATCGCGGTCGCGAAAATCCGCGAGGATGCTCCCTTCGATAAAGTTTGTTACATCGGCTGCGGCGTGACGACCGGTG
>CAUJKG010000264.1 GCA_963205465.1 Pseudomonadota bacterium
ACCGAGGTGACGACCGAAATGCCGCGCTCGCGCTCGATCGCCATCCAGTCGGAGCGCGTATTGATCCGGTTCTTCTTCGCCTTGACCTCGCCCGCCAGATTGATCGCGCCACCGAACAGCAAGAGCTTCTCGGTCAGCGTGGTCTTCCCGGCGTCGGGGTGGGAGATGATCGCAAACGTGCGCCTGCGCGCGACTTCGCGCTCGATCGGCGTTTCGTTGGTGCGGGAGTGAGCTAAAGACGTGTCGGACATTGGCGGGGCTGTGCATCCACGATCCGGGCCATTGGGTCAAGCCGCGACCGGCGTTATGCTGGCCGGGCTGGGAAAGAAGAGTGCTGGAAATGCCGGAACACCGGGGGCTGCGCATCGGCTTCGACGTCGGCGGCACCAAGATCGCGATCTGCGTGCTGGATGCCACGGACAACTACGTCTTCAAGACCGAAGCCGCGACCCCGCGGAACGACTATCCGGCCTTTCTCGAAACTGCCTCCATGCTGCTCGCGCAGGCGCGGACCGCCGTGCCGAAGGCTCGCGACGCTACCATCGGCGCGGGGATTCCCGGCGAGATCGACGTCGATTCCAACACCGTCAAGAACGCCAACAGCACCTGCCTGATCGGCAACGACGTGGAAGCCGATCTCGCGCGCGTATTCGGACAGCCGGTGCGGCTCGCGAACGACGCGCAATGCCTCATCGCCTCGGAAGTACATGTCGGCGCGGCGAAAGATGCTGCCGTCGCCTTCGGCGTGATCCTCGGCACCGGCGTCGGCGGCGGCGTAGCGCTCAACGGCGAGCCGTGGCGCGGCAAGAATCGCCTCGCCGGAGAATGGGGCCACAACCCCTTCCCCAGCCGCGACGGCGAAATCATCGGCTCGCCCTGCTATTGCGGGCGCAACAACTGCATCGAGACGGTGTTGAGCGGCCCCGCGCTGGTCGCGGCCTATCGCGACGCGACGGCGGGCGAGAACACACAGCTTCCCGAAATCGAAGCGATGGTTGCCGACGGCGATCCGGTCGCGCGCGCGGTGCTGTCCGAATATATCGACCACCTCGGCAATGCGCTCGCGAGCGTGATCGGCGTGCTCGATCCGGATGTGATCGTGATCGGCGGCGGCGTCTCCAGCATCGCTTCGATCTATCGCGAATTGCCGGAGCGGATCGCCGCGCACATGTTTCACAGCGGCGTATCGCAACCGCGCTGCACGACGCGCATCGTCAAAAGCAAATGGGGACCCGACAGCGGCGTGCGCGGCGCAGCGCGGCTCTGGCCTTTGGTGCGAATCTGATCCGAAGAAACTCTCGCGATTGTGATGCGGCGGTCAGCGCAGCCTCACTATAAACAAACCCAAAGCGAACATTGCGGGAGAAAGCCTGATGCACATCGCCGGAAAGTTTCTTGTTCTGATCGGCGTGCTCGCATCATGTACGGGCGTAGTTCTCGCCCAGGATATCCCCGGATCGAAAGATCACCCTATTCTGCCCCGCTATGAAGACTCGGCGATCCGTGCCTACAAGACCGAAGCCTTCGTTGAATACGACCTCGTCGCTGGCAAGACCGTGCAGCAGCCGAACGCCTCTCCGGCGCGCATTGTCTCGGAAAAGCCGATTCGGCTCGAAGGCAAGCTCACGCATATTCTCTATCGCGCACCGCTTGGCCGCTCGCCGCTCGAAGTTTTCCGCAACTACGAAAAGGCATTGAAGGCCGCTGGCTTCGAGACGCTGTTTACCTGCGATCGCGACAACTGCGGCACGCGTTTCAACAGCTATATGAATCCCGGTGCGCGATATAACGGCCTCATCTACGGCGACCAGCAGCGTTTCATTTCGGCGAAGCTGTCGCGCCCCGAGGGCGATATCTATGTCGCGCTGTACGTGACAAGCTTCGAGCCGGAGAAGCGCGCCTTCGCACAACTCGAGGTCGTGGAAGTCAAAGGTCTCGAGGACCGCCTCATCGTCATCGGCGAAAGCGAAATCGAAAAGTCGCTCGCACGCGACGGCAGGATCGCGATCTACGGAATCCTGTTCGACTTCGACAAGGCCGAGATCAAGCCGGAATCCGCTCCGCAACTCGAGCAGCTCGCGGCAGTGCTGAAGAAGAACCCGAAGCTCGGCGTACTGATCGTCGGCCACACCGATGGCAAGGGTGCGTTCGAATACAACCTCTCGCTTTCGCAGCGGCGGGCGCAGGCCGTCGTTACCGCGCTGGTTTCACGCTTCGGCATTCAGGCGTCGCGTCTGATTGCGGCAGGCGCTGGCATGGCGGCACCGGTCGCGAGCAATCGCTCCGAGGCGGGACGCGCCAAGAACCGGCGCGTCGAGATCGTCGAGCGTTACAGCGGCGACTAGACCGCCTTCTGATATTCCTCCGGCTTGAAGCCGACGAGAAGTTTTCCGCCGGGCAACTCCAGCACGGGACGCTTGATCATCGAAGGCTGCTCGACCATCAGCGCGATCGCCTTCTTCTCGGTGATGCCTTCCTTGTCCTTGTCGGAAAGCTTGCGGAACGTGGTGCCCGCGCGGTTGAGCAACGTCTCCCATCCTGCTTTCTTCGCCCAGGCTTCGAGCTTCTTCTTGTCGATGCCGCTCGCCTTGTAATCGTGGAATGCGTAGGCAACGCCGTTCTTGTCGAGGAAGGCGCGCGCCTTCTTCATGGTGTCGCAGTTCTTGATGCCGTAGATCGTGATTGCCATAGCCGCTCCGAATCTTGCTCCGCCGAGTTTATCCGATCGCGAATTCGTCCGCGCGTTCGATGATGAGATCGCGAAACAGTCGCGCGCGGTGCGACATCCATTGCGGGTCCGGATAGACCAGATGCATCGGCAGCGAGGGCACCGCGTATTCCGGCAGGAGATGCACGAGCCTTCCGCTCGCGAGATGCTCGACCGCGCACCAGCTTGGCAACACCGCGACGCCCAACCCTTCCAGGGTCGCCTGCGTCATCACATCGGCATCGTCACAGGCCATGGCGGGGATGATATCAACCACGTAGCGGCCGGTTTCGGATTCGAACGTCCACTGGTTCTGCGGCGAAAGCCGCGAATAAGTCACGCAAGGCATCGCACGAAGGTGATCGGGAAAGCGCGGCGCGGGATGGCGCGCTAATAAGGTAGGTGCAGCCACCAGCATTCGCTTCACGGTGCCGACCCGACGCGCAACCAGCGAGCTTGAATTCAGCATGCCGATGCGGATCGCAATTTCGGTCCCCGTTTCCACCAGATCGACGAACTGCTCGGTGAAGCGAACGTCGAGCCGCACCTCGGGATAGCGCCGCGCATACTCGCCGAACATCTTGTCGAAGAAGAAGCGGCCAAACGAGGTCGGCACGGTCAGACGCAGCGTGCCGGAAGGGTTCGGTAGAGACGCGCGGGTCGAGGAGCCCGCGCTCTCGTAAAGCGCGACCACTTCCTTCGCGAGCTTGTGCACCCGGTCGCCCTCCGGCGTCGGGCGCACGCGGCGCGTGGAGCGGACGAAGAGCCGGCAGCCGAACTCGCTTTCAAGCAGCGCAATCCGCTTGCTGATCGCCGGCTGACCAATGCGCAGATCGTTCGCGGCCTGCGAGAAGCTGCCGGACTCGATCACGCGGATGAAGGTCCGGAGGGCGTCGATCCGATCCATATATTCTCATTGGGAATGAGTAATATTCTGATTATTCCTCTATATGAGAAACCGGCCGCCGGTCTAGCCTTCCGTCAACGGGAGGAAGACAAAATGAAAAAATCCATCGGCATCGTGGGGGCCGGTATCGGCGGCCTGCATCTGGCGCTCTATCTGCAAAAGCACGGGATCGACGCGACGGTGCTCACCGACCGCGCCCCGGAGCAGTATCCTTCGACGCGACTGATGAATACGGTCGCGCATCACAGCGTGACCATCGCCCGCGAGAACGAACTCGGCGTCAATCACTGGGGTGGCGACGAGTTCATCTATCACCACCACGACCACTTCTTTAATTTCCCCGACAGCCCGCTTTTGTTCCGCGGCGCGTTCCGCAATCCGAGCCGCGCGGTCGATTACCGCATCTATCTCCCCGCGCTGATGAAGGACTTCGCTGACCGCGGCGGCAAGATCGAACTGGCAAACATTCAGGACGACGATATTCCGGGCCTGGTCGCGCGCTTCGATCTCCTGGTCGTCTCTACCGGCAAGGGCGCGCTCGGCCGCATGTTCGCGCATCGCCCCGAACACTCGCCCTATTCGCAGCCGCAACGCCTGCTTTGCGTCGGTCTCTATGACGGCGTCGATCACGGCAGTCCCGACGGAAAAGATCCGCGCGGCGTCACGCTCTCGGTCTCGCCCGGCCATGGCGAGATGATCGTCATTCCCACGCTCTCCTTCGGCGGGATGAAGACCGCGCTTCTTATGGAGAACATTCCCGGCGGCGACATGGCCGATCTCGTGTCGCTGAACTACGACGCGAACCCTGCCGCGTTCCGCCAGACCATTCTCGACAAGTTAGAGAAGCATCACCCACACACCTACAACAAGATCGACACGCACCGCTTCGGGCTGGCGCAGCCGCTCGACGTGTTGCAAGGCGCGATCGTGCCGACCGTGCGGCATACTTCGGTGAGCTTCGACGGCGACAAATATGCGATCGCGCTCGGCGACGTGCATTCGGTGGTCGATCCGGTCATGGGTCAGGGCGCGAACATCGCTTCTTACGCCGCCTTCGAACTCGGCAAGGCGATCGTGGATGCGGTGGTGTTCGACGCCCGCTTCGTCGAAGATGTGGACCGCCGCCGCGAGAACCGCGTGCTCGCCGCCGCAGCCTGGACCAACATGATGCTGAAGCCACCGTCCGAAGCGCTTGGCCGGCTGATCTTCACCATGTCGCAGGACCGCGCGCTGTGCGACGAGTTCACCGAGAACTTCAACTATCCCGAGCGGCAATGGGATCGCCTCGCGAGCGACCGGCGCATCCATGCGTGGATCGACAGTCACCAGAAGATCGCGGCCTGAGCCGCCAAGCACGCACAGGAAGAAGAGAACGCATCATGTATTGCCTGACCGTACTCTATCCCGCGCCCGACGACGCGGACGCTTTCAAGAAGTATTATGTCGAAAAGCATCTGCCGCTTGCGGCGAAGCTCCCCGGCATGGTCCGCAGCCATTACGCCTTCCCGAAACAGCTCGGGCCCGGCGAAGCGCCCTTCTGCATCTTCCAGGCTTACTTCGCCGATCCCAAGGCAATGGAAGCCGCACTGATGTCGAACGAAGGCAACGCAGTCGCCGCGGACGTTCCCAACTATTCGCCGAAGGGTGCATCACTCTGCCACTTCGTCGTGGACGGCGGATGAACATGCGGGCGGATCCGTCGGGCTTCCGCTCGGCGGCTGCGCGTTTTCTTACCGGCGTCACCGTCGTGGCAAGCCGGAGTCGCGACGGCGAGCGCGTCGGCATGACCGCGAACAGCTTCACCAGCGTCTCGATGAAACCACCGACGGTGCTGGTCTCGCTCATGCGCGGGCGGACCTGGCAGGCGATCATGGATTGCGGCTGCTACAGCGTGAACGTCATGCACGCGGAAGACGTAGCAAGCTGCGTGCATTTCGCCGGCAAGCCGCAAGGCAACGCCGCGGCACTGATCGAGATGGACGGCTTTCCGGTGCTGCCGCATGCCATCGCCCGCTTCGCCTGCGACGTGGTGCGGACCATCGACGTCGCCGATCACACGCTCTTCATCGGCGAAGTGCGCTGGTGCCGCCATCAGGATGGCTCACCGCTCGGCTTTTTCAGCAACCAGTTTCGCCACGGCACGGGTGCCGCCATCGCACCGACGGAAATTCCCTATCCGCCCGACGAATGGGCTATATAGAAATAAACATAACGACAGAAACAAAACCAAGAGGAACGCCCCATGATCGAACTTGGCATGACCATCGACGGCCGGCAGGTGAATGCCGCGAACCGTTTTGCGGTGAACAACCCGGCGACCGGCGAAGCCGCCGGCTTTGCCCCGAATGCAAGCCTCGCCGATCTCGACGCGGCCGTCGAAGCCGCCACGCGCGCCTTCGCAAGCTGGTCACGCACCAGCGACGAAGAACGCAAGAAAGCCTGCGAGGCGGTCACGGCGAAACTCGCCGAACATGCCGAGGAAATCGCGCAGCTCATCACGCTCGAACAGGGCAAGCCGCTGAACGGTTTAGGCTCGCGCTTCGAGATGGGCGGCGCGCAGGCATGGTCCGGCTACACCGCGGGGCTGTCGCTGCCGATGAAAGTTTTACAGGACAACAACGAAGGCCGCATCGAACTGCATCGCAAGCCGCTCGGTGTCGTGGGCTCGATCACGCCATGGAACTGGCCGGTGATGATCGCGATCTGGCACATTCTCCCCGCCCTGCGCACCGGCAATACCGTCGTCATCAAGCCCTCGCCTTATACGCCGCTCTCGACGCTGAAGACCGTCGAAGTCATGAACAAGGTGCTGCCTGCGGGCGTCGTCAACGTGATCACCTCGGACGACAAGCACGCAAACATCGGCGCGGCGATGGCGGCGCATCCCGGCATTCGCAAGATCGTTTTCACCGGCTCCTGTGCGACCGGGCAGAAGGTCATGACGTCGGCGGCCGAAACCATGAAGCGGCTCACGCTGGAAATGGGCGGCAACGATGCCGGCATCGTGCTCCCCGATTGCAATCCGCAGCAGATCGCGGAAGGCTTGTTCTGGGGCGCTTTCATCAACAACGGCCAGACTTGCGCGGCGATGAAGCGGCTTTATGTGCACGACAAGATCTATGACGAAGTGTGTGACGCGCTGACCGCGTTCGCGCGCAACATTCCGGTCGGCCCCGGCTCCGACGAAAAATCCGTGCTCGGTCCGGTCAACAACAAGATGCAGCACGACAAAGTTTCGCGGTTGGTCGCGGATGCGAAAAAGCAGGGCCGCGTATTGCTCGGCGGCGAGCCGGGCGACGGCCTGTTCTTTCCGGTCACGCTGATCGCGGACCTGCCCGCCGACGCGCCGCTCGTTGCCGAAGAGCAGTTCGGTCCCGCGCTGCCTATTCTGCGCTTCACGGAAGTCGACGATGCGATCAAGCAGGCCAACAATTCCGAGAACGGCCTCGGCGGCTCGGTGTGGTCGCGCGATATCGAGGCCGCGAAGAAAATCGCATTGCAGATGGAATGCGGTTCGGTATGGATCAACAAGCACGGCGCGATCCAGCCGAACGCTCCCTTCGGCGGCGTCAAGAAATCCGGTCTCGGCGTCGAGTTCACCGAAGACGGCATGAAAGAATATACCGACGTGCAGGTGGTCTATAGCTAACGGTTCGGGATCATGCTCTAACTTTTTTCAATGCTTTCTGCGATACGCGCCGCTACACTGGGGCGCGTATTTTTTTGAAAGAGGATCAGCCGATGGATATCAAGCGAAACGGTTCGCGCCCTTCCGGCAAAGGCCCTGCGGAATATTTCACCGGCAGTGTGCGGATGGATCCGCTGATCGAGACCGCCGATCCCGCGCGCGTGCGCGCAGCCCACGTGACCTTCGAGCCCGGCGCGCGCACC
>CAUJKG010000265.1 GCA_963205465.1 Pseudomonadota bacterium
TCGACGTGGCTTTCGAACTTCTGGAAGTTCTTCTGGAACATGCCGACAAGGTTGCGCGCGGTTTCGTCGAACTCCGCCTTGTTTTTCCAGGTCTTCGACGGATAGAGCAGATGCGGCTCGACGCCCGGCACCGAATTCGGCACCGAGAAACCGAAATAAGGATCGGTGTGGAAGTCGGCGCTCTTGAGCGAGCCGTTCAACGCCGCCGTCACCAGCGCGCGCGTCGCCTTGATCGGCATGCGGCGGCCGACGCCATATTTGCCGCCGGTCCAGCCCGAATTGACGAGCCAGCAATCGACGTTGTGCTTGGCGATATATTCCTTCAGGAGCTTGGCATATTCGGACGGATGCAGCGGCAGGAAGGGCGAGCCGAAGCAGGTCGAAAATTCCGGCTGCACGCCGGTCAGGCCCTTCTCGGTGCCCGCGACTTTCGCGGTGTAGCCGGAAAGGAAGTGATACATCGCCTGCTCGGGCGAGAGCTTCGCGATCGGCGGCATCACGCCGTAAGCGTCCGCCGTCAGCATGATGATGTTCTTCGGATGCGCCGCGCAGCCGGTGCGCGAAGCATTCGGGATGAAGTCGAGCGGGTAGGCCGAACGGGTGTTCTCGGTTTTCGAGATGTCCGTGTAATCGGGAACGCGGGTGACCGGATCGAAGCCGACATTCTCCAGGATCGCGCCAAAGCGATTGGTCGCATCCCAGATCATGGGCTCGTTTTCTTTGGAGAGGTTTACGGTCTTGGCGTAGCAGCCACCTTCGAAATTGAAGATGCCGTCCGGGCCCCAGCCGGTTTCATCGTCGCCGATCAGCGTGCGATGAGGATCCGCGGACAGCGTGGTCTTGCCGGTGCCGGAAAGGCCGAAGAAGAGCGCGCTTTCCTTGCCGTCGTTCGAGACGTTGGCCGAGCAGTGCATCGGCATGACGCCCTGCTGCGGGAGATAGAAGTTCAGTGTCGTGAAGACCGACTTCTTCATTTCGCCGGCATAAGACGAGCCGCAGATCAGCACGATCTTTCGCGTGAAGTCGATCGCGACCATGGTGTCGGAGCCTTCACGGCTGCCGTGGCGCTTCGGATCGGGCCGGAAGGACGGGAAATCGAGAATGGTGAGTTCGGGTGCGAACTTCGCAAGCTCTTCGGCCTCGGGGCGGATCAGAAGCGTGCGGATGAAAAGCGAGTGCCAGGCAAGTTCGGTAAAGACGCGGACCTTGATGCGGTAGCTCTTGTCGGCGCCGCCGTAGAGATCTTGAGCGAAAAGTTCTTTGCCTTTGGCGTGGGCGATGAAGTCGGCGAGGAGGTTGTTGAAATGCTCTTTCGAGACTTTTTTGTTGTTGTCCCACCAGACTTTATTTTCGGTGAGCTCATCGACAACGGTGTGTTTGTCTTTGGGCGAGCGGCCGGTGTGATGTCCGGTTTCGGCGCAGAGCGCACCCCCGGCGACGATGTTGCCCTCGTTGCGCTGGAGCGAATGCTCGTAGAGCGCAGGCGTCTGTAGATTCCAGTGCACCGCTTTCAGTTCGGAAAAACCAAATTTGTCGGCGCCGTATGCGCTCCGAATACCGGACTCGTTCACGAAACTTCCTCCCGATCGCCCGCCAGGAAACGGCGGCCGTCAATCGCAACACTTCATTTCCACAAACGAGGCGGCAAATGGACGAAAACGATGATTTCTGGCCGCCTGCCCCCGGAAAGCGCGGACCATATTGTCCGGCCCCAGCCTTGTGAAGTCTTTATGTCAATGAGCAGGTCTGACGTTTCATTGCAGCGCGAAACAGTGACCGTTCAGTAACCTTACGCGGCGAGCGCGCGCGCTTCTTTCGCGAGTTTGGCGAGCGTAATCCGTAATTCTCCGGACTTCGTAAGCCGCTCGGGAAAATCCAACCGGCGGACCGTTTCGCCTGCCATCAGGTCGCAGCCTTCTGGATCCAAGGAGACAATGCGCCAGTCCGCTTCCTGCGCCTTCAGGAGCTTGGTCGCGTAAAGCGAAATTGCCTCGCGATGATCTTCGTTCATGTGACTGACCGCGCTTTCTTCCGACTCGATCAATTCCCCCGCGTCGGCAATCTCGGTCCGAAGGTCCTTGCCGTCGATCCCGACGATCCGGCCGAAGCCGGCGACCAGATGCGCGCTTTCAACCTCGATCCGATACCAGGCAAAATCTGGAAACTTCGAAAAGCTCTTGGCGGTGTTGTGGCGCGCGGCATGGCGGCGCGGCGCCGCCGGATCTTCGGTGACCGCGATCCGGCCCATCAGGCTTACCCGGCCGATCGCCAGAGGATCGCCGGGGCGGCGCTCCTCGAGCAGCAGGGAAACCCGCTGGTCGCGCTTAAAATTGGCGGTGTGCTTAGCGAGGTTGGAGAGAAACATCACCGGCGCGTTGTCGGGGAGCGTCGAGACCGTCACCAGCGAGGCGTATGGACCGCCGTCCGCATTCAGGGTCGCGAGCGCCCCGGTCCGTGCCTCGCGGATGATCCGCTTGGCATAAGCAACCGCATCGAAGGTCTCAGCCTGCTTTTCCATGGCCACTCCAATCAAAAAAAGTCGTAAGCCAATCTCCTCGAACCGCAGGGTAGCGGTCAAGATCGCAATCCAATCAATGGCTTAGGTTGGAATCGTTCTGATTGCGGGCAACCGCCGTCAGGGCTTTGCCGGTCCGCCGATCAGATCCTCCACGGCTAGATCGGAGGTCCGGCCGAAGGCGCCGATCAGGTGACCGCGATCGATATTGACGCGCCAGAAGACATAGTCGGGCTGCTCGGCATATTTGATGGCTTCCGGGTGCCGCATCAAATAACGCTGCCGCATCAACTCTTTATCGATCGGTTCGGCGGCGCCCGAGACGGTCAGCCGCGCCACGGTGAGCGGATCCTCGGCATGCGGCTTTTCCAGGAGCAGCAAGGAAACCCGCGGGTCCTTTCGGACGTTGAGGGTGTGGCGAGCCTGGTTCGACAAGAGAATTGCGGGCGCGCCATCAGGCATCGCGGCAAGGCCGACGACGGAAACAAAGGGGTATCCTCGCTCTCCTTCTGTGCCGAGCGACCCGAAAAGGGTCTCCCGCAGGATGAAGCGAGCCAGGGTTCTGGGAGATTGATAATCGTCTTGGGGCATTGGATTCTGTAGAAAATGTAATAATTACCGGGGGTTACCTTTACACAGGCAAACGTCTAGGTTGTTCTTGGCCTGCGGGTCGCCCCGTCACATTTCGGCCCTGCCATAATTGTTTGAACGGCCCAATAGTATCAGTTCCAGCGATTCCGGGGTCTTTCGGCCCCGACAGGAGACTTCATGCCAACCATCGCGCTTGTGGATGATGACCGCAATATTCTGACCTCAGTTTCAATCGCGTTGGAAGCGGAAGGCTATCGAATTCTCACCTTTACCGATGGTGCTTCGGCGATCGAGGGCTTTAAGTCCAGCCCTCCCGATCTCGCTATCCTCGATATCAAGATGCCGCGAATGGACGGCATGGAGCTCTTGCGCCGCATCCGGCAGAAATCCGACCTTCCCGTCATCTTCCTCACCTCGAAGGACGAAGAGATCGACGAACTGTTCGGGCTCAAGATGGGCGCCGACGATTTCATCCGCAAACCATTCTCGCAGCGGCTCCTGGTCGAGCGGGTCAAGGCGGTGCTGCGCCGCTTCATCCCCAAGGATGCGATGCCGCAAAAGGAAACGGATTCCGCCAAGGTGCTGGAGCGCGGCCAGCTCAAGATGGACCCGGAGCGTCATACCTGCACCTGGAAGGGCGATCCGGTTACGCTCACCGTCACCGAATTCCTGATCCTGCAGGCGCTCGCGCAGCGTCCGGGCGTTGTCAAAAGCCGCAACGCGCTGATGGACGCCGCTTACGACGATCAGGTCTATGTCGACGACCGCACCATCGACAGCCACATCAAGCGGCTGCGCAAGAAGTTCAAGGCGGTCGACGACGATTTTGAAATGATCGAAACCTTGTACGGTGTCGGCTATCGCTTCAAGGAAGCCTGACAGCGGCGCAGGGGGGAAATGATTTCCCGCGAACGGCTCGCCCCGTGAAGGCAGCTTGATGAAGGCAGACGTAGAAAAGCCCGCGGCAACGCAGTCCGAAACTTCGGAACCGCGCCGACGTTCCGTTCTCGCGCGCATCTTCGATCCATTTGCATTGTTCGCGCGTCCCGGCTTTCGCCGGAACGTGGCGCGGGTCTTCGATCCGCTGGGCCTGCGCTACTGGCTCGGTTTCGCGCAGCGCCCCGAAAACGAGTTGCGGCCGGAATCGGCGCTGCCGGAAAACGCGGGCTGGCTGCGGCGCTTCGGCGGCTTTCTTACCTTTCAGGCGTTCTCGTCGCTGCGCCGGCGTATCGTTCTCCTGAACCTGCTCGGCCTCGTAACACTCGTCAGCGGCATTCTCTATCTCTCCGAATACCGCGCCGGCCTGATCGAGGCGCGCGTGCAATCGCTGCTCACGCAGGGCGAGATCATGGCCGCGGCGATCGCGAGCACCACGCGTTCCGACGCGAGCAACATTCCGATCGATCCGAATCGCCTGCTCGAATTGCAGGCCGGCGAAAGCTACGGGCCGAGCGACGATTTCCTTGCGCTCGAATTTCCCATCAATCCGGAACAGGTGGCGCCGCTCCTGCGCAGACTCGTGACGCCGACCAACACACGCGCGCGCATCTACGACCGCGACGGCGGATTGCTGCTCGACTCGCGCACCTTGAGCAGCACCGGCGAAATCCTGCGCTTCGACCTGCCCGGCGTGAACGAGCCGCAGATCAATCCGATGCGCGCCTGGTGGCGGCGAACGCGGCTATGGTTCCGCTCCGGCGGTCTGCCGATCTATCGCGAAATCGGCGCGGCCAGCGGCAAGGAATATTCGGAAGTCAAAACCGCCTTGAACGGCCAGAGCGATTCCGAAGTGCGCGTGAACGAACGCGGCGAAGTCATCATCTCCGTCGCGATTCCGGTGCAGCGCTTCCGCGGCGTGCTCGGCGTGTTGATGCTGCAAACGCAAGGCGGCGAGATCGATAACGCGGTCGAGGCCGAACGGCTCGTGATCGTGCGCGTCTTCCTGATCGCGGCGGCGGTGATGATCGTGCTCTCCTTCCTGCTGGCCGGCACCATCGCGGGGCCCATGCGCAGGCTTGCCGAAGCCGCCGAGCATGTACGCCGCCGCACACATGCCCGCGTGCAGATTCCCGACATGACCGCGCGCGCCGACGAAATCGGGCATCTTTCCGGCGCGTTCCGCGACATGACGAACTCACTTTATTCACGCATCGAAGCGATCGAGAGCTTCGCCGCGGACGTTGCGCACGAATTAAAGAACCCGCTCACCTCGCTTCGCTCGGCGATCGAAACGCTGCCGCTCGCAAGAAACGAAGAATCGCGCGAGCGGCTGCTCGCGGTGATCCAACACGACATCAAGCGGCTCGACCGCCTCATCAGCGATATTTCCGACGCGAGCCGGCTCGACGCCGACCTCTTGCGTCACGAAGCCAAGCCCGTCGATATCCGCACCCTGCTCAACGCCGTCGCCGATATCGCGAACGACGTTCCGCGCGACGACGGCGTGAAGGTCGAACTCCTATTCGAGCCCGCGGGCGTCACCGCAGCCCAGCTTCGCGTGCTCGGCAACGATTCCCGGCTCGGCCAGGTGATCGACAATCTCGTGGAGAACGCCCGCTCGTTCTCGCCGCAGGACGGCAAGGTGACGATCCGCTGCAAACGCGTAGGCGGCGAAATCGAGATCGCGGTCGAGGACGAGGGCACGGGCGTGCGTCCCGAAGCGCTCACGCGCATCTTCGAGCGCTTCTATACCGACCGGCCCGCGCATCGCTTCGGGCAGAATTCAGGGCTCGGCCTTTCCATCTCCAAGCAGATCGTCGAAGCCCATGGCGGACGTATCTGGGCCGAGAACCGGCTTGCGGCTACGCAGAGTCCGGCCGACGCACCGAAAATCGCGGGCGCCCGCTTTGTCGTCCGCCTTCCCGCGGCGAAACGCTGATGCAGAAGGGCAGCGGCAGCGAACACGCCACCGCAGTCCTGCTCGGGTCCCGCGCGCTGCTCATTCGCGGGCCTTCCGGTTCGGGAAAATCGCGGCTGGCCTGGTCGCTCCTCGACGCCGCCGCGCGCGGCGACATCCGCTTCGCGCGGCTGGTCGCGGACGACCGCGTCGCGCTTTCGGCCGTGAACGGCAGACTGATCGCTGCCGCGCCCAAAACCATTGAAGGGATGATCGAATTGCGCGGATCGGGCATCCGGCACGTTGCGTTCGAGCCTTATGCCGTGGTCGGCATGGTGGTCGACCTTGCGGCGGCCGACGCCGAACGCATGCCGTCTCCGACCGCTCTGCGGACCGCTATTCTCGGCGTCACAATGCCGCGCCTGCCGTTGGCGGAAGGAAGCGATCCGCTCCCGCCGGTTCTGAAAACCTGGGGTGAGCTTGGCTTTT
Source organism: Pseudomonadota bacterium (assembly GCA_963205465.1). Classification (GTDB taxonomy): domain Bacteria; phylum Pseudomonadota; class Alphaproteobacteria; order Rhizobiales; family Xanthobacteraceae. The sequence continues at coordinate 6,432 of CAUJKG010000265.1, forward strand.
CCCTCTGAACGCTTGCATTCCGCAATGCACCTAATGAATATGCGCCTTCCCGCGTGACCGCGGAGGAGCCGGGTTCCATGTTTTCCTTTATTCCCGGCGGAGCCTGATGATCGGTCTTGTCCTCGTTACCCATGGGCGTCTTGCCGTCGAGTTTCGCTCGGCGCTCGAACACGTTGTCGGTCCGCAGAAGCAGATCGAAACGGTGACGATCGGCCCGGACGACGACATCGAAGGCTGTCGCAAGCAGATCATCCAGGCGGTCGAGAAAGTGGAAAGCGGCGACGGGGTCGCGATCCTGACCGATATGTTCGGCGGCACGCCTTCCAATCTCGCGATCTCGGTCATGAACACGCCGAATGTCGAGGTGGTTGCCGGGATCAACCTGCCGATGCTCGTCAAGCTCGCGAAGGTTCGGGACGAAGCGCCGCTGGCGCAGGCAGTAGCGCTCGCCCAGGACGCGGGCCGCAAATACATCAACATTGCAAGCCGCGTGCTTGCCGGCACGGGCAAGTAAAGTGACGCATTCCGAATTACCGCCCGAGGACGATTGCAAGCCGAACGCCACCGTCCCCGAAGGGGTCGTCTCGAAAGAATTGCCGGTGATCAACAAGCGCGGCCTGCATGCGCGCGCTTCCGCCAAGTTCGTGCAGATGGCGGAGAAGTTCGAAGCGGAGATTCGCGTCACCCGTTGCGGCGAGACCGTAAACGGAGATTCGATCATGGGCCTTCTGATGCTCGCCGCCGGTCCCGGCACGACGATTCAGGTTTCCTGCATCGGCCCCGATGCAGCGGAGGCTCTGGCCGCGCTCGAACAGTTGCTTGCGACCAAGTTCGGCGAAGAAGAATAGCCGCGGGCCGTCACCGACCCGTCTTAGCGTTTCAGCTGCGCCGGTCGGAGCTGTCGCCGACATGCGCATCTCTGCCCGCATGCCAGCCGACCAGCGCCTGTCCGATCGCGCAGACGGCGAGCATCCAGAGCGGCACGACCCAACCATGCGACCAGTCATGAAGCGCACCGAACAAGACCGGACCGGCAGCTGCGATCCCGTAACCGACCGATTGCGCCATGCCTGACAAAGCCGCGGCCTGCTGTGCGTTCGAAGCCCGCATCACGAAAAATGCAAGCGCGAGCGGAAAGCAGAAACCGAGCGCGATGCCCGAAAAGACGACCCAGAACACCGTGAACTGCGGCAGAAAAATCAGACCGATATAACCTGCCAGCATCGCCAAGCTGAAGAACGCACTCATCGCGCGTTGGTCCTTGAAGCGCGCGACCATCAGCGGAAAGACGAAGCCGACCGGAATGCCGAGTGCGGGAAACAGCGCGACCAGCCAGCCCGCGCTCACCGGCGAATAGCCCTGGTCCTGCAAAATCGAAGAGAGCCAGCTCAACACCGTGTAGAAGCTCATGGATTGCAGCCCCATGAACAACGTCACGTTCCAGCCGAGCTTCGAACGCCAGACGCTTCGCACCGCCGTCCCACTAGGGTCCGCGAGCGGCCGGGTTGCGCTCTTCAGCAGCGGCAACAGGATAAGTGCGGTCAAGATCGCGGGCACGAACCAGACCGCGAGCGAGCCGCGCCAGCCGCCTGGCAGAGTCTGCGCAAGCGGCACGGCAATGCCGGAGGATATCGAGGCAAACATACCGAGCGTGGTCGCATAGACGCTCGTCATCAGGCCGATCTTGTGCGGGAAATCACGTTTGATCAGTCCAGGGACCAGCACGTTACAGACCGCGATCGCCGCAGCGAGCAAAATCGAGCCTGCATAGAGCAAGAAAAGCGAGGGCGCGGAACGAAGCAATATGCCGGCCGAGAGCACGAGCAGCGAAAGGAAGATCGCCCGCTCCATGCCGAGCCTGGCGCCGACCGCCGCAGCCCAGGGCGATATCACCGCAAATACTGCGAGCGGGATCGAAGTCAGCAGCCCCGCCATCAGCGCCGACAGGCCCATGTCGTGGCGGACGAACTCGAGCACCGGACCGACAGCGGTAATCGCCGGCCGCAGGTTCATCGAAATAAGGAAGATCACCACCACCAGCAGCAAACCGCCGGCGGCCGATTTCAAGGTATTTTGCGTCACTTCGGGCCTTCAGGATCGTTTCGAGCGCGCTTATAGCGTCCCGAAACACAAAATACGCGACATAAAGAAATCTTTATATCTTGGTTGCCCGGCCCGGATCGGGCTGCTATAGCCACGCCCGAAATTGCGCGGGTCTCCTGCGCCGGTTCCTCTTTTCACGCGCAACATCTTTTCACGTTCAACATCGAAGGATCGTCATGACGGCTGCCGCCCAAGACTACATCGTTGCCGATATCGGACTCGCCGACTTCGGCCGCAAGGAACTCTCGCTGGCCGAGACTGAAATGCCGGGCCTGATGGCGACGCGCGAAGAATATGGCCCGAAGCAGCCGCTGAAGGGCGCGCGCATTGCCGGCTCGCTGCACATGACGATTCAGACCGGCGTGTTGATCGAAACGCTCAAAGCGCTCGGCGCGGATATCCGCTGGGTCTCGTGCAACATCTATTCGACACAGGATCACGCGGCCGCTGCGATCGCAGCCGCCGGCATTCCTGTCTTCGCCGTGAAGGGCGAAACGCTGAAGGAATACTGGGACTACACCG
>CAUJKG010000266.1 GCA_963205465.1 Pseudomonadota bacterium
GTTCGATGCCGGAGGGCAAGAGCGTGGACGGTGCGACCACGCGGACGCGCGCACCCATGGTGTTCAGGAGAATGATGTTCGAGCGCGCGACCCGCGAATGCGCGATGTCGCCGCAGATCGCGACGGTCAGTCCTTCGAGCCGCTTCTTGTTGCGGCGGATGGTGAGCGCATCGAGCAGCGCCTGCGTCGGGTGCTCGTGCGCGCCGTCGCCCGCGTTGATGACCGAGCATTCCACTTTCTGCGAGAGCAATTCGACCGCGCCGGAGGCGGCATGGCGCACCACGATCATGTCCGGGTGCATGGCGTTCAGCGTCAGCGCGGTGTCGAGCAGCGTCTCGCCCTTGCGGATTGAGGACGAGGCGATCGACATGTTCATGACGTCCGCGCCCAGCCGCTTGCCCGCGAGTTCGAAGGAGCTTTGCGTGCGGGTCGACGCCTCGAAAAACAGATTGATCTGCGTCCGGCCTTCGAGCGTCGTGCGCTTTTTCTGGACCTGGCGGTTCAGATCGACGAATTCCTCGGCAAGATCGAGCAGACCGACGATGTCGGAAGCGGAAAGCCCTTCGATGCCCAGCAAATGGCGTTGCGCGAGCGCGAAACTGGAAGGACTGCGAGTTGTCATTAAAGGCAACCGCATAGACCCATCGGTCCCGCATCGCAAGCAGGGAATGTCGTGTTAGATTAACGGTCCACTGCGGAAATTTGCGGAAAAAAGCGCCATGACCGTAACGGCACCCTTTGCGACTCACGAAGTCTTCAACCAGTCGCCGCCGCCGGGAGACGTGGATTTGTTTTCCACCGATCTCGCGCTGACCGACGCCGTCGCGGCCTTCGGCGCGGGAAAGGCTGCTGGTTCGCTGCGGGATTTCGGCGGTCTGCTCGGAACCGCGGAAATGACCGAGCTGGCGCGGCTCGCCAACGAATACACGCCGAAATTGCGCACGCACGACCGGCAGGGGCGGCGCGCGGATGTCGTGGAATTCCATCCCGCCTATCACCGCTTCATGACCGAGAGCATCAAGGCGGGCGTGCATGCTTCGGTCTGGGCGGAGGATGGTTCGCTGGTGCCCGGTGAACACGTCGCGCGCTCGGCGCGGCACTACCTCGCAAGTCAGGTCGAGCAGGGGCATCTGTGCCCGATCACGATGACGCATGCGGCGACCGGCGCGTTGATCGCGGAGCCGTCGCTGATGCGGGAATGGCTGCCGCGCATCCGCTCGCGCGAATACGATCTGCGTTTTCTTCCGCCCGAGCAGAAGAAGGGCGTCACCTTCGGCATGGGCATGACGGAGAAGCAGGGCGGCACCGATGTCCGCCAGAATACGACACAGGCGATACCGGACGGCGACGCCTATCGCATTGTCGGGCATAAATGGTTTTTCTCCGCGCCGATGTGCGATGCGTTTCTGGTGCTCGCGCAAGCGAAGGGCGGGCTCACCTGTTTTCTCGTGCCGCGTCACAAGCCGGACGGCACGCCGAACGCGCTCAGGTTGATGCGGTTGAAGGATAAGCTCGGCAACCGCTCGAATGCGTCGAGCGAAGTCGAGTTCGAAGGCGTCTACGCGCAGCGCTGTGGGCCAGAAGGCGAGGGCGTCAAGACGATCATCGGCATGGTGCAACTGACGAGGCTCGATTGCGTCACCGGCTCGCTAGGCATCATGCAGGGCGCGTTGCGCTACGCGGTGCATCACACGCGTTACCGCACGGTGTTCCAGCGCAAGCTGATCGACCAGCCGTTGATGCGCATGGTGCTCGCCGATCTCGCGCTGGAGAAGGAAGGCGCTCTCGCGCTCGCACTTCGTCTCGCGTCGGCGTTCGACAAAGCCGAAAGCGACCCGGACGAGGCGGCGTTTGCGCGGATCGTGACGCCGGCGGCCAAACTCTGGGTTTGCAAGGCGACGCCGGGCTTCGTTTATGAAGCGATGGAGTGCCTCGGTGGCAATGGCTACGTCGAGGAAGCGCCACTTGCGCGTTTCTATCGCGAGAGCCCGCTCAACGCGATCTGGGAGGGATCGGGCAATGTCATGGCGCTCGATCTCCTGCGCGGTGCTTCGCGCGAAGGCGAGGCCATCCAGCGCGTGCTGGCGTCGATTGCGAAAGCGACGCGCGATCTGCCGCATGCGTCAAGGGCGCTGGAAACGGTGAAGACGGGGCTTCTCAGTCCCGAGCGCGAGCAAATGGCGCGGCAGACCACCGAACTTCTTGCCCTGCTTGCAGCGACAGCCTCGCTTGCGCAGAGCGCATCCCCGGAAATTGCAGAGGCTTTTGCGGAAGGGCGGCTCGGAGGATTACCGATCCGTAACTATGGGAACCCGATGGCCGGGCGGCGCGTTGAGCGGCTGATCGACCGCAGTTTCAAAGCGCCTGCATAAACTGGCCCTGAGACAATCTGCTCCACTTGCCGCGTTTCGCGAGTCTTCGATCATTCGCGATCGCGGCGCAGCCCCGAGGTTACCATGAAGACTCTTACCCGTTTTGCCGTCTCGTCCGCAGCACTGGCGCTGCTCGCCGGGACTTCGGCGCTTCCGGCGTCGGCCGCTCCGTTCGGAGCGAAATTTGAAACGCTCAAAGCCGCGGCTCCCGTGGCGAGCGAAACCGTTCAGTGGCGCCGTCATCATTATCGCGGCGGACGCAATCTTGGAATCGGCCTCGGCGCCTTCGGCGCAGGCGTGGTGATCGGCTCCGCGATCGCTAATCAGGGCTATTACTACGACCAGCCCTACGGGTATTACGAACAGCCTTATGGTTACTACCAGCAGCCCTACGGCTATTCCTATTCCAACGGCAATCAGCCCAACGGCTACGAAGATCTCTCGGACGTCGTGAAATAACGTGAACGTGAACCGGCGGCCCGGGAAGGCCGCCGGTACCTTCTTTTCATCATCGAGCGTTATGGGGTAATTGCCATATCGATGCCGCGGTTCATTCAGGCGAGGTTCATGCCGGGTGCGCGACATTCCCCCAGAACGCGCGATCGTGGCGCGTAAACAGCGAGGCTCACTCTTATGAAAAAATTCAAGCTTTACCAATTTGCGCTGGCACTCGTTGCTGCCGTTCTTGTTTCGGCCGCCGCGAGCGAAGTGAACAAGGCCTATGCGGCGCCGGCTGCGTCGGTGCAGAACTTCCAGGGCGCGCTCCCCGAGCATGCGACCCAGGTTCAGCGCCGCTACCGTCATCACCATCATTACGGACATCGCCGCGGCAACCGCTGGGTCGGTCCGGCTGTCGCGCTTGGCATCTTCGGTGCCGCTGCGGCCGCCGCAGCTGCGCAGAACAACGGCTACTACTACAACGAGCCGCGTCAGCGTTGCTGGGTCCAGACCGGTCCTTATCAGGGCCAGGGTTACTGGGGCTGGTGCTAATTCGACCTTTTCAAGGTCCATCAAGAACGGCGGGCGCGAGCCCGCCGTTTTTTTATTTTGCGATACCGAGTCCCGCCGCCACGATGAGGGTGAGCGGAATCGAGAACAGCGCCACGAACATCTGGATTGTCAGGATGTGCGCGAGCAACGGCGCATCGCCGCCCATCTGACGCGCGAGCATGTATCCGTTTGGCGCGGAGGGGACCGACGACGAAATCGCGATCACGGCGAGAGCAGGCCAGCCGACGCCTGCGAAATAGCCGATGCCCATCGCGATCGCCGGCAGGAGCAGCATCTTCACGCCCGTCGAGATCAGTACCGCCGCGTTGATCCTGTGGACTGTCTTCAGGTTCAGACCTGCGCCTACGATCATCAGACCCATTGGCAGTGATGCCTGGCCCAGTGCGTTGAGAAAGCTGGAGAACACTTTCGGGATTGGCAGCCCGATCAGGTTGATGAAGATGCCGAAGGCGCAAGCCCAGATGAACGGATTTCGCAGCAGGTGAACGAGAACCTGCATCACCTTCGCAGGGGAGTTCGGCGCATATCGCGCCAGTACGACGACGCTAAGGACGTTGATCGGCGGGATCATGCTGGCGAGCGCGACGGCTGCAATCGCGAGACCCTGTTCACCGAGTAGGGGCGATGCGACGCCGAGGGCGATATAAGTGTTCCAGCGTACGCCGCCCTGAAAAACTGAAGTGAATGCCGGTCCCGACCAGCCGAATGCACGCTGCATCGGAACGCGCAATGCGATCAGCGCCAGCGAGCAGGCAAAAATGGCGATGACGAGTGCGGTGAAGACTCCCCAGATCGGCACCTTGGAAAGGTCTGCCGTGGCCGTCGCGAGCACCAGCAGCGCGGGAAACAGGATGTAGTAGGTCAGGTCTTCGAGCGAATCCCATGCGTTCTCGCTCTTCAACAAGGTGCGCTTGAGAAAGACGCCGAGCGCGACCAGGAGAAAGACCGGAACGAGAGCATTCAGGATGGTTTGCATTCAGCGCTTTCCATAGCCAAGACGGTCGAGTGCGCCTTGCAGGATGTAGGCGGCGGCGACCTTGTCCACGACCGCATCGCGCCGCTTCCGGGAGGTGTCTGCCTCCAGAAGCGTGCGCTCGACTGCCGCGGTAGATAGCCGCTCGTCCCAGAAGGTGACGGCAAGTTCTGTCAGGGGCGTGAAGTTGCGAACGAAGGCGCGTGCGGATTGTGCGCTCGGACCTTCCGAACCGTCCATGTTTTTCGGCAGGCCGATCACGAAGCCGCCGACTCCAAATTTTGCGGCCAGCGCGAGCATCTTCTGCGCATCCGCCTTGAACTTTCCGCGCGGCAGCGTTTCCAGCGGCGAGGCGATGCAGCGGTTCACGTCGGAGAGGGCGAGCCCGATGGTCTTCTCGCCGAGATCGACGCCGATCAGTCTCGCGCCGGGCGCGAGCAGGGCTGGCAGGTCATCGATTTCGCAAAGTTTGGCGGGCATAACGGCTCGAGCGGGTAGCACGGGCCGCATTGCCGTGTCATGTGCGGCACCTATACTGCAGCCATGAAAATTTACTGGAGGAATCCATGCGCGTTACCTGGTTCGGTCACTCGGCATTCCGGCTCGATTTTGGCGGCAAGGCGGTCCTGATCGACCCGTTTTTCACCGGTAACCCAGCTTTCACCGGCGACAAGAAGGAAGCCACGAAGGGCGTTACGCATATTCTTCTGACCCACGGTCATTCGGACCATATCGGCGATACCGCGGACATCGCCAAGGAACTCGATATTCCGGTCGCGAGCCACTTCGAGATCTGCATGTGGCTGAACGGCAAGGGCGTGAAGAAGATCGATCCGATGAACATCGGCGGGACCACCGATCAGGGCGGTTTCACGGTGACCCTGGTCCGCGCCGATCACTCCTCGACCATGATCGAGGACGGGCAGTTCGCGGTGATGGGCAATCCCGGCGGCCTTATCGTGAAGGCGGCGGGAGAACCAACGGTTTATCATATCGGCGATACCGACATCTTCTCCGACATGGCGCTGATCAACGAAATCCATCAGCCACAAATCGCAATGGTGCCGGTCGGCGACCGCTTCACCATGGGCGGAAAGATCGCGGGTATGGCGGTGAAGCGTTTCTTCAAGGGATTGAAGACCGCCATTCCTTGTCACTACGGCTCGTTCCCGATCATCGATCAGACGCCCGACAAATTCGTTGCGGAGATGCAGGGCGGCGACGTGAAGGTCGTGGTGCCGGAAAAGAACAAGGCGGTTGAGGTCTGAAAACAGTGAAGACCTGAAAAATAAAAGAGCCGGTCTTGAGACCGGCTCTTTTTTTTGTACTCGTGAGCTAACGTTCGCCGCTGTTGCCGGTCCGCGTGGTTTCGAACAGGAACCAAACGCGACGTTCGGTTTCGTCGATCCAGTTTTCCAGCAGGCTCGCGGTCGCGACATCTTCGTGTTCGTCGCAGAGCGAATGCGTCTCGCGCATATATTCCACGAGCTGTTTGTTGTCGTCGCGAAGCTCGGCGAGCATATCGAGCGGTGTGACGTATTCCGCGTCGTTGTCCTTGAGCCGCTGCAGCCGGGCAATGTGACCGGTCGAGCGGAGCGTGGTGCCACCGATCTTCCGGGCGCGCTCGGCCATGGGGTCGGTCATCGCGAAAATCTGGTCGCTCTGCTCGTCGAGCAGCAGGTGATAGTCGCGAAAATTCGGGCCGGACATGTGCCAGTGGAAATTCTTGGTCTTGACGTAGAGCGTGAAGACGTCCGCGAGCAGCGTGGTCAGGGCTTCGGAAATGTCCTTGATCGCGTTCGAGGAGAGGTCGGAGGGGGTCTGGAGCCGCGCGGTGCGGCGGGACTCGGGCTTGGCGGGGGACATGGGAGCGTTCCTTGGCGGGCTAGAGGCGGGTTTTGGTATCGCTAAGATGCCAAATCTAGAGCCTGCTTCGCGGCGGGACCATGGCGCAGTCCGGCATTGCTCCCATGCCGCTGGACGCCGGGTTG
>CAUJKG010000267.1 GCA_963205465.1 Pseudomonadota bacterium
CCCGCCGGTCAGCGCCAGGAGGCCAAGAGCCTCGCGCGCCTTGGTGCCGGCAGGCATGTCGAGCACCTTCGACGCTTCGCGTTCGGCGAAGAAGGCGTGCCGCTGCGATTTCGACTCTTCCGTGGTGAGCAGCTCGATGAATAGGTTGCGCTCGCGTTTCAGTGCTTCGTCGAACGGCACTGACAGCGTCATCTTCACGGCATCGACGGCGGCCATCGGCGCTTTCAGGCCCTTGTTGCGGCCGAGCGCCTTGGCGGCGATCTCATTATATTGGCCGGGATCGGCGCGGAGTGCTGCGAGCTTGTCTTCCATGCGGCTCGCGCGCCGGAGCGGCGCTTTTTCGGCGACCAATTTTTTTGCGAAGGCGATCGCGCCCGCGGTCAGGTCGCCCTCGACGATCTCGTCGACCAAACCGTCTTTCAGCGCCTGCGCGGCACCCACCGGATTGCCGGAGAGAATGACCGGCAAGGCTTTCTCGATGCCGATCAGCCGCGGCAGACGTTGCGTGCCGCCTGCGCCCGGAATGAGCCCGAGCTTGATTTCGGGAAGCCCGAGCTTGGCGTCCTTGCTCGCCACCCGGTAATTGCAGCCGAGCGCGACTTCGAGCCCGCCGCCGAGCGCGGTGCCGTGGATCGCGGCAACCGTCGGCTTCGATACATTATCAATGTCGGTGATTGCCTCGATCAGGGTCGGTGCCATCGGCGTCTTGCCGAATTCGGTGATATCCGCACCGGCGATGAAGGTGCGTCCCGCGCAAGTCAGTACGATGGCTGCCACGGCCGGATCGGCATCGGCTTCCTTGAACAGCTTCTGCAAACCCGCGCGGACCGCATGCTTCAAGGCGTTCACGGGTGGATTGTCGACGGTGATGACGGCGATTGCGCCCTCGCGGCGCAGCGTGACTGGATCGCTCACTTCAGTTTTCCTGGTGCTTCCCGATCGTCTGTTCTTTTGGCGCAGAGCGTAGCGGATTTTTACCGCGCAGCGAGCGTTTCCCTCCCCGCCAAACCTTGCAGCGGCGGGGGAGGATGAAATACCGCTATGCGGAACAATGTTCTGCATTCTTGACGCAAAAGCTAGAAAGTGGTGCGATCGAAGTCAATCGCAGTTTGCGCATCAGAAGGGGCTGAAGCGTGCATAGTCCGAATGCCGCCGCGAAGCGTACCGACAGTCAGTTCAGCGAGCTCGACGAGGGCAATGATCGCAAATTCGTGGTGGCGCTCGCCCGCGGGCTGGATGTGTTGCGCGCGTTCACGCCCGGCGAATGGTTGCTCGGCAACAACGAAATCGCGGAACGCACCGGCCTGCCGAAGACGACGATCTCGCGGCTGACCTATACGCTGACCAAGCTCGGTTATCTCACGCATGTCGAGCGGCTCGGAAAATATTCGCTCGCGCCTGCCGCCCTTTCGATCGGCTACTCGACGCTTGCGAACCTGCGCATACGTCAGGTCGCGCGCAAGCCGATGCAGGAGTTTGCGAATTATGCCGGTGCTTCCGTGGCGCTCGGCAGCCGCGACCGCATGCATGTCATTTATATCGAGCATTGCCGTTCCAAATTGGATGGCTTGCTGCGTCTCAATCTAGGGTCCCGCATTCCCATTGGAACGACGGCGATGGGCCGAGCATTGGTGGCAGCTTTGCCGGAGGACGAGCGCGATTGGCTCATGGGTCATATCCGGCGTCATGCGGCGGCAAACTGGCCGGAGGTGAAGGCCGGCATCGAAAAAGCGATCCGCGATCTCGCCGAGCGTGGCTTCACGACGTCCTTCGGCGAATGGGAGAAGGACGTCTACGCCGTCGGTGTTCCGCTGGTTCCGCCGGATGAATCCGGCGTCTACGCATTCAATTGCGGCGCGAATGTTTATCAGACGTCACGGGAGAAGCTCGAAGGCGAAATCGGGCCGCGTCTCGTCAATCTGGTAAAAAATGTGGAAGCATCCTTGAAGGGTGGTTAAGAGCGGAACGCGCGCGATATCTCCCGCCGCCTCGCGCGAAGAAACGAAGCACGCTCGCGCACACGCATATAATTCGCATAAACAAGGGCTCGCGCAGCGAAAGCCCCTCGCGTTGCAGGCGAGCGAAAGAAATCATTAGCCTTAACGAAGCCGGAATCGTTAGCGGAGTTCCAATGCCGCATCGCTGGAACCCCGATAAATCGTAATGCGGCAATTAGCAGCTTCTTCAACAATCATTGCTAAAGATCATGCGGGCGCCGGATGTCCAGCGTGTGGAGAAGCATGCGTTTCCGGCACGCGAAAAGCAAAAAACGAAGCCGCAACAAGTGCGGCGGATTGTAGGGACCGCGTTCGCAAAATGTCATTGATCGTCATCGTCGATGATCGCATTACGAACCGCAATATTTTCGCGAAGCTCGCCACTTCGATCGAAGAGGACGTGGCTGTGCGCTCTTTCGGCGATCCCGCGGAAGCGCTGGAGTGGCTCAAGGACAATACGCCGGACCTCGTCGTCACCGACTACAAAATGCCGAACATGGATGGCGCGGAATTCGTCCGCCGTTTTCGCAGGCTGCCGGAATGCTCGGATATTCCGGCGGTCGTCATCACCGTGTACGAGGAACGCGCACACCGCATCAACGCGCTGGAAGCGGGTGCTACCGACTTTTTGCAGAGCCCGGTGGATCACCACGAATTTCTGACGCGCGCGCGCAACCTCTTGAAGTTGCGCAAGCAGCAACTCGTCATCAAGAGCCGTGCGACCGAACTCGAGCGCGAATTGATGGACAGTGAGCGCTTCCGCAAGGAAGTGCTGCGCGACAGCCGCGAGCGTCTCGCGCAGGTCATCGACACCGTTCCCGCGCTGATCAGCGCGACCGATCGCGACGGCCGCTGCGTATTCCTCAACGCCTTCACCGCGAACTTCTACGGCGTCGACCCGACGCAAGCGAGCGGTAAAACCGCCGCCGAGATTTTCGGTTCGAACTTCGGCCCGCAAAGCGCCGGCCTCGATCGTGTCGTGTTCAAGAACGGCAAGGGTCTTCCGAGCTACGAGGAAGAGATCATTGATCGCGCCGGCCACCGCCATGTCTTTCTGACGACCAAGTCGCCGCTCCGCGATCGCGCCGGCAAAGTCGTCAACGTGCTCACGACCTCGCTCAACATCACCGAGCGCAAGCAGGCCGAGGAGCATCTGCATCATCTCGCCCATCACGATCCGCTGACTGGTCTGCCGAACCGCACTTATTTCCACGACAGTGTCCGCAGGCAGATCGCGCGCACGCGCCGCGGCGACAAACAGTTCGCGCTGCTGCTGCTGGATCTCGATCGCTTCAAGGGCGTGAACGACGTGCTCGGCCACCATCAGGGAGATCAGTTGCTCAAGGCGGTCGCGCAGCGTCTGTCCGATGTCGTGCGCGAGACCGATACCGTCGCTCGTCTTGGCGGCGATGAGTTCGCGATCCTGCAAACCGAAATCGGCCGCACTGAAGATGCCGTCACGCTGGCCGAGAAAGTCATCAAGGCGCTGGAGCAGCCGTTCGAACTGGAAGGCCAGGAGATCAACACCACCGCGAGCGTGGGCATCACCGTTCATCCGACCGATGGCGTCGATGTCGATGTGCTGCTGAAGAACGCCGATCTTGCGATGTATCAGGCCAAGGCCGAAGGCCGGAATGTCTGGCGCGTATTTGCCTCCGATATGCATACCAATGCCCGCGAGGCGATCGTGCTGGAAAGCGATCTGCGCCAGGCGCTGGCGAAGAAGCAGTTCCTGCTCAACTATCAGCCGCAGATCGATCTGCGCTCGGGCCACATCATCGGCGCCGAGGCGCTTCTGCGCTGGCGCCGCCCCGGTGCGGGTCTGGTGCGGCCGGGTGAATTCCTGCCGCTCGCCGAAGAGAACGGGCTTATCGTCCCCATCAACGAATGGGTGCTGTTCGAAGCCTGCGCCCAGGCGAAGCTGTGGTCGCGGGAGCGGCCGGAATTCCGGATCGCCGTCAATCTCTCGCCGGTCCAGTTCCGCAAACAGGACATTCGCCAACACGTGCTCGACGTATTGGAAAAGACGGGGCTCAATCCGCACTCGCTCGAACTGGAGCTCACCGAGAGCATCCTGATGCAGAATCCGGAATCGGCCGCAAACGATGTCCGCTTTCTCCAGGAGCTCGGCGTCACCTTCTCGATCGATGACTTCGGGGTCGGTTATTCGTCGCTTTCTTATGTGAAGAACCTGCCGGTCGATCGGCTCAAGATCGATCAGGGCTTCATTCGCAATGTCAATAACGACCCGAACGATGCGGCAATCGTTCGTGCGATTATCAATCTCGGCCACAGCCTGAACCTCAAGATCATGGCCGAGGGCGTCGAAACCGCCGAGCAGCTTGCTTTCGTGCGCAGCGAAGGTTGCGACGAGGTGCAGGGCTTCTACTTCAGCCCGCCAGTGCCGGCGGAGGATTTCGAATTCCTGTTCTCCCAGCAGAACCTGGTCGCGCGTACGGCTTGAGGAGAAGCACATGTCATCTTCCGCAAAGTCATCCGCCGGGACGCCATCTGCTGCAAAATCCCGCTTCTTCCTGATCGGCTTTCTTAAAAGCCGCTTGCGCGGCCGGCCGGATAGCGAACATGAGATGGTGATCAATCGCTTCGCCATCAGCGCGCTGGTCCTGCTCTATCTCGGCGGCACGGCGATGTTCGGTTCCGATGTTCCGCGCGAAGCCGTTCTTCTCACGACGCTCTATTTCGGAATTTCCTTCGGGTTCCTGGCGCATATGCTGCACCAGCCCGGCGTTTCGGTGCCGCGGCGCGTGATCGCGATCTTTTCCGATCTCGGTTTTCTTTCCTGGGGTATTCATGCCGGCGACGAAGCGCTCTCGCTGCTCTATCCGATCTATCTCTGGATCATCTTCGGCAATGGCTTCCGCTTCGGTTTGAAATATCTGTTTGGCTCGATGGTGATCGCCGTCGCCGGATTCTCCGCCGTCGTTGCAACGACCGAATACTGGGCGCATCACCCGAAACTCGCTTACGGCCTGATTGGCGGTCTCGTGATCCTGCCGCTCTACGCCGCGACGCTCATCAAGAAGCTGCAAGCCGCGAAGAATGAAGCGGAGCAGGCGAACAAGGCCAAAAGCCTGTTTCTTGCAAGCGTCAGCCACGAGTTCCGCACGCCGCTGAATGCGGTCATCGGCATGAGTGATCTGTTGCGCGACACCAAGCTCAACGCCGAGCAGCTCGACATGACGCAGACGATCCGCGGTTCGGCCCGCGCGCTGCTCGCGCAGATCAACGATATCCTGAATTACTCGCGGATCGAGGCCGGCCAGATGCCCGATCAGGCGGTGGATTTCGACCTCTCCGGTGTAATGGGGCAGGTGCGCTCGATGCTGGTCGCGCAGGCGAAGGAGAAGGGCATTCGCCTCTCGCTCCATATCGCGCCGCAGACGCCGCTGAAGCTGCATGGCAACGCGCGCGCGCTGCATGACGTGCTGACCAATCTGACCGCCAATGCGGTGAAGTTCACCGAGCGCGGCAACATTGCCATTGCCGCGGGAACGATTGCGCAAGAGAACGGTTCGACCCGGCTGCGCTTCGAGGTAACGGATACCGGGATCGGCATTGCCGAAGAAGCACGTGAGAAAATCTTTCAGAGCTTCACCCAGGCCGACGAGTCGATCGTCGATCGCTTCGGGGGAACCGGTCTTGGCCTTGCCATTGTGAAGCAGTTGATCGAGCGGCAGGGCGGCAAGATCGGCGTCGAGAGCAAGATCGGCGAGGGCAGCACGTTCTGGTTCGAACTCCCATATGATGAGGTTCAGGCGCAGGGCGAAGCAGCGCCGGTTCTTGGCCTTGCTGATACCCGGGTGATCCTGCTCACGCACAGTAGCGAGCGTGAAGCCGAGATCGGAAATCTGCTCCCTGGCATACCGGTGGAGGTCGCCAGCTCGGCGGGTCAGGCGTGCGATCAACTGGCGCTGCCCGAGGCCGCCGGCATTCGTCATACCATCGTGCTGGTCGATGAGACGGGCCTGGAGCCCGATCTTGAAACCGTGAGCGCGACACTGAGCAAGATGCACAAGAGCGGAAGCACCTCGCTGGTGCTGCTCGCGGGGGAGGCCGGCACGGAGATGCTGCCGCTGCCCACGCGCTTCGATTTTGTCACGCGTCTTGCCGTGCCGGTGAACGCGCAGACGCTTGCCGCCGCGCTGCATATCTCCAAAGCGGGCAATGCAGCTTCGATCGATGAAGACGGCAACCTGGAAATTCAGAGCAGCACACGCAAGCTCTCCATTCTCGTCGCCGACGACAACCGTACCAACCAGAAGGTGATCGGCAAGATTCTCGACCGGGCCGGCCACAACGTCACCATCGTCGACAATGGCGAACAGGCGCTCGATGCGATGCAGGCCAAGTCGTTCGATATCGCGTTGATGGACGTGAACATGCCGGTCCTGAACGGCATCGAAGCAACCAAGCTCCATCGCTTCGCCTCGCTCGGCAAGCCCCGTCTGCCGATCGTGGCGCTCACTGCCGACGCGACGCCGGAAACCAAGCAGCGCTGCGAAGAAGCAGGCATGGACGCCTGCGTGATCAAACCGATCGAGCCGGCGCGGCTTCTCAGCATCATCGACACGATCGTCGGCGAGAAGACGGTCAGCGACGAGCAGGCTTTCACCGAGAGCGAGACCGTGAAGCGGATCACCTCGCATCCGAAGTTTCGCTCCACGGACAATGCGGCGATCGACGTCAGGGCGCTCGCCGATCTGGAATCGCTCGGCGGCGCCAAGTTCGTCGAGGAGCTGATTGGCGATTTCTGCCGCGATACCGAGGCGCTGCTTGGCGAGTTGAGGCAGTCTGCCACGGCGGCCGATGTGACGGCTTTCCGCGAGCAACTGCACGCGATGCGCAGCGGTGCCGCCAATATCGGCGCGCGCCGCATCTATAAAATGTGTCTATCCTGGCGCCACATCGGCGAGCGCGAACTGGAGCAGCGCGGCGCGGACTATCTTGCGAAACTTGCCGGCGAGTTCGAGCAGGTCCGCGACGCGCTCGCTTCCTATGCCGTCGAGCGCGGCGAGGAAGCATCCCAGCAAGCCTGAGCTCTTTGTTTGCGCATGATCCCTCGGGGTCAAGCCCGAGGACATGCTTTTCGGGATCAGGCGCTATTCCCTCGTTACGGGTCGCAGGCTGCCGCCGGCGCTTCTGCGCTTGTCTTGTGCGGCGACCAGCCGCTCCATCTTGCGCAGGTCGATATCCTGCAATTGCAGCGCCGTATCGACCCAGATTTCGACGATATCGCGCAGCTCTTCGAACGGTAGCGGTTGGGCCTTCCGCCGCGCTTCATAGACCGCGCATTGCGAAGTGAAACGGCGGCCGCGCCCGGACAGATACTCGCGCAGCGCCGTTTCGCCCTGTCCAGATTCGGCGAGCAGGTTGACGATGCCCATCTCGTAGAGCTCCTCGGCGTCATAAACCTTGCCGCTGAGGATCATCCGCTCCGCGCGCGCGGCATCCAGTTTCCGGCTGAGCAGGCTATAGGCGCCCATGCCGGGAAAGAGGTTGAACAGGATTTCCGGAAAGCCGAACTTCGCGTGCCGTTCGGCAACGACGAAATCGCAGGCCAGCGCAGATTCGAAACCGCCGCCCAGCGCATCGCCTTGCACCAGCGCAACCGTCATCAACGGCACGTCGAGACCGACGGCGTTGGCATGCAGCACCTCGATGCAGGCGCGGGCATAGGCCATCAAACCATGCCGGTTCTGCGAGCGGATATGACGCGCGAGCAGCGTAAGGTCGCCGCCGAGGTTGAAAATACCGGGGATCTTCGAGGCCAGCACGAAATATTGCACCGGCTTGTCGGCGTTGGCGCGGGCTTCGGCGCTTTCTTTCTTGATGGCTTGCTGAAGCGTATCGAGGTCGCGCAGGAGCCCGGGCGTGAAGCTCGGCCGTCCCGCCGGCTTCATGTAGCACCAGCAGGCGCGCGTCTGCGCATCGAACTCGACTTCCAGATCCGAAAAGCGCTGATTGTGGAACTTGGTCTGCGCCGGCGGCATCGGGTACGCGTCGCCGTAATTCTCCGGCGGTACGAACCAGGGATTCGAAATCAGGGTGTATTTCGGCAGGTTCATGGCTACGCGGGTCCCTACGCAACAGACATGCCCGGACAGCGCGAAAACGGCCAAAGAAGCAAGAAGGCCAATTTAGTTCTCGATGCGGATTTCTCCCGCACCATGTCCGCCGCCGAACGAGATCATATTAACGCATTGTTCACCATAAGCGCGGGCTTTCGCTTTCCATGGTTAACAGGCCTCCGCTGGCGGGGTTGCGCGGAGGTTCCGACCCGCGCGGGTGGCGTGAATCCTTTGTGAGCGCTGACCCGCGGCTTGGCCTCTAATTCGTTTCAATTGCGGCTTGGTAACGGAGTGAAAAGCATAGGTATCGTTGCCCTGCCGGGATGATTCAATTGTAGGGAAACCCTGCACCGATTTCATACGGGAGATACGGCTTACTGGGGCACGAAAAGAAGTTCCGGTTGCGGAGTTCAGCCCTTGCGTATCAGTGCCGTCCTGATGATCGTCGTCGCACTCGTCTTTGGTGCGCTTGCGGTGTTCGTCGCGCAATCCTGGCTTAACAGTCAGAACCATGCCCGCCAGCAGAATGTTCCGGCGCCCGTCGCGGTAAAAACGCGATCCATCGTGGTCGCGAGTGCGCCGCTGCGCTTCGGCGTGGAACTCAATCAGCGCGGACTTCGCGAAGTGCCCTGGCCGGAAAATGCCGTGCCGGATGGCGCCTTCACGTCGATCGAGGCCCTGCTTGCCTCGGGCAAGCGCATGGTGCTCTCCGCGATCGCGGAGAACGAGCCGATCCTGGCTTCCAAGATCACCGGACCCGGCCAGCGCGCGACGCTTTCGGCTGTGCTGACGCCGGGCATGAAAGCCGTGACGGTTCGGGTGAACGATATCGATGGTGTTGCCGGGTTCGTGCTGCCGGGTGATCGGGTCGATATTTTTCTGACCCGCAATCAAAGCGGCGACAAAGCCGGCACCAGCAGTTCGGACGTGGTGTTGCAGAACGTGCGCGTGCTCGCGATCGATCAGATCGCCGATGATCGCATGGACAAACCGGCGGTCGTGAAAGCGGTCACGCTCGAAGTCGAAATGGCCGATGGCCAGAAAATTTCGCTCGCCGCTTCGTTGGGCCAGCTCACGCTGGCGCTGCGCAAGGCAGGCGATCTCGTGGCGCAGGCTGCGCGGCAGATCACGGCAGAGGATCTTGGAAAGCCGCAGAAGAAGAACGCGCCGAATGGGAATTATTCGACGATCACCGTCACGCGCGGCGCAAAAAAAGAAAACTACAGCGTCCCTGCGGAAGCGGTCGCGTTGCCGTTGACCAGCAGCGCCGTTCATCAGGGGGTCACCCGCTAGATAGCGGGGACATGGGGGCTTAGAGCGTGAACAAGAAAAATGGAAACGGGATCGGCTGCATGCTGCTGAAGCGTGCCACGGTCTCCTTGCTCGCAGCACTGCTTGCATTGACGGGTCCGCTTTCGGCCATTTTGTCGAATCCGGCGCTCGCGCAGGCGAACATGCGGGTCGTGAAAATCTCGCCGACCCAGCGCACCACGCAGGTGCTGGTCGCGCTCGGCAAATCCGAGAATGTGCGCACGAGCACCGGCTTTGTCGATGTTGTAGTTGGCGATCCGGAAATCGCCGACGTGATGCCGCTCACCAACCAGACGCTTTCGGTGCTCGGCCGCAAGGTCGGGCTCACCCGGATTTCGGTTTATGGCGAAGGCAAGCAGCTCGTCGGCGTCTTCGACGTCGAGGTCTCGCATGACACCGCCGCCATCGCCGGCGCGATCCGCACGCAATATCCGGAATCGAAAATCCGCGTATCGACCGTCAACGGCCGGATCATGCTCTCCGGAGTGGCGCCGGATGCCGTGACGCTCGACAAGGTGCTGCAATTCGCCAAGCAGTTCAGCCCGGACGTGATCAACTCGGTCAGCGTGGCGCAGCCGCAGCAGGTGCTGCTCGAGGTCCGCTTTATCGAGGCATCGCGCAATGCGGGCCGCGAACTTGGCGTGAACTGGGAAGTCACGGGCAACAACCTCGCGGCTATCGCCGGCACGGCGGGAATGCTCTCCGGCGCGCAGCCTTTCGGCGCGCTGATCGGCCGCCTCGTGGACCGCGGCGTGAAGGTGGATGCCATGATCAGCGCGCTCGAACAGCGCGGGGTCGCGCGACGTCTTGCCGAGCCGAACCTGGTTGCGCTCTCCGGTGACACCGCGAGCTTTCTGGCGGGCGGCGAGTTTCCGTTTCCGGTTGCGTCCCAGTTGAACCAGGTAACGGTGCAGTTCAAGAAGTTCGGCGTCGGCCTCGCATTCACGCCGACCGTGCTCTCGCATGGCCTGATCAATCTGAAGATCGAGCCCGAAGTCAGCCAGCTCGACCCGACCAACGCGGTGCAGGTCGGCGGCATTTCGGTGCCGAGCCTGATCGTGCGCCGCGCGAGTACGACCATCGAACTCCGCGACGGGCAGAGCTTCGCGATTGCCGGTCTCTTGCAGTCGGTGAACAGCACTTCGGCCGATCAACTGCCGTGGCTTGCGGACGTGCCGGTGCTCGGCTCGCTGTTTCGCTCCGCTTCTTATCAGAAGAAGGAAACCGACCTCGTCATCATCGTGACGCCGCGGCTCGTGCGTCCGGCGCGCCCCGGTGACGTATTGCGCACGCCGCTCGATGCCACCACGCCGCCGAACGACAGCGATCTGTTCCTCTACGGCAAGATGGAAATGAAGCCATCCGATATCCGCAAACTCTATGGGCCGACGGCGCGCCGTCCCCATGTCGGCCATCAGCTCGATTTCCCGGAGGTCACCGCCAATGTCCGCTAAAGTCCTGGCGCCGCTCGGCGTGACGCTCGCGCTTTCGGTCGGCTTATCGGCCTGCGCGGACATCTATTACGACCGCCGCGATGCAATTCATCTCTCCGCCGGCGATGCCAATGCCAGCAACATCGCGGTTCACACCATCGATCCCTGGCCGCGTCACGCGGCCAACCGCGATATCCTGACCAACGGCGAAAAGATTCAGCCTGCCATCCAGCGTTACAAGGAAGGCAAGGTCACGCCGCCGCGCGGGTTGGGCACCAGTTCGATCCAGATCAACGCGAGCCCTGCGGCTGCACCCGCGGTTTCCCAGTAGCAGTCGAGCGCATCGGCCTAGAATTTCCAGGCTTTCTGGACGCGCGCGCTTTTTCCGCGCGCGATTCCGGCATGACGTTTTGCTTCGCTTGCGCGGAAGCAGCGCATCTTTCGAAATTCCAAAGCGGATCGCTCAACTTCTATTCAATTCAATGGCTCAATTTCATCGGGTCGAAAGACGTTCGCGATAGAAAGAGCAGCACATAAATAAGTCCGCGATAAATGCGGCTAAGACCCAGGGGATCTGGTGGACGCGAACATGAATGACCTGAGCAAAAAGAGCGGCACGACGCATGTCGTGACGATCTCGTCGGACAAAGAATTCCGGCGCATGGTCGAAAGCACCTTCGCTTCGCAGTTGCAGATATCGCTTGCCGTGCTGGAAAGCGATCTCACGCAGATCGAAGCGGTGCAGCTCGAAGACGCTTCCGTCGTTATCGTCGATCTCGACGCGGCGAATGAAACGCAAGTTGCGGCACTCGCCCGCCTCACTGCGACGCCTGGCAGTGCACCGGCGGTCGTGGTGACGCAGTTTTTTGACGAGAGCATCGCGCGGCGTCTTCTGCAAATCCGCGTCGCCGATTTCCTGGTCAAGCCAGTGGCGCCGATCGAACTCGTGCGCGCTTGCGCGCGCGCCGCGCGCACGCCGGCGCAAGGCGAGGCGGTAAGCGAGGCCGAGATTTTCACGTTTCTGCCGTCCGCCGGCGGTGTCGGCGTCACCTCCATTGCGATTCAATCGGCGCTGCTGTTGCAGGGCTCGACCCGCGGCGGCTCCTCGACCTGTCTGGTGGATCTGGACTTCCAGCACGGCGCCGTCGCCGATTATCTCGATCTCGAACCGCGGCTCGACTTGAGCGAGATCGAACCGCGGCCCGAGCGGCTCGACCGGCATCTTCTTGAAATCATGCTGACGCAGCATTCCTCGGGGCTTTCGGTGATTGCCGCACCTAACCGCCCGGCGGAAATGCGCTCGTTCGATCCGGTGATGGTGACGAGGCTGCTCGATCTCGTCTCCTCGCACTTCCGCTATGTCGTGATCGACATGCCCCGCACCTGGTTTCCCTGGACCGACAGCGTGCTGCTCGGCTCCAACAATCTTTTCATCGTCAGCGAAATGACGATCCCGGGCTTGCGCCACGCCAAGAAACTGGTCGGCGCGATTCATGAGCGGCTGGGCGAGAACGCCAAGCCTAAAGTGATCGTGAACCGCTTCGAGTCGCGCATGTTCGTTCCGGGCTTGAGCCAGAGCGACATCGAAGGCGCGCTCGGTAATGCTTTTGCGGGAACGCTGCCGAATAATTTCCGCGTCGTGCGTGAAGCGATCGATCGCGGCATTCCGCTCGAAGAGGTCAAGCCCGGCAACAATGTCGTGCTCTCGCTGAAGAAGCTGATCCTGCCGGCGGCGAAAGATGTGAAGCAGGGCAGCATGCTGTCGCGGCTGCTGCGGAAAGCAGGATAGAACCGATGACGATCCTGGGTCGTTTCTCGAGCCGTGCCGCCGCTTCCCAGCCTGCCGCTCCCGTTCCGGTCGAAGCGGCGCCGCAACTCGTGCCCTCGCTCCTCGATAATCTTGCCAACACGCCGGAGCCCGAGCCCGCGGGCGCACAGAATCTCCTGCTCACGAACCGGATGCTGGACGCCAAGGTGCGCCTGCATCGCAAGGTGATCGAGGAGTTCAATCTTTCGGCGATGGAAAAACTTCCCGAGGAGGAAGTCCGCCGCCAGGTCCATGCACTGGTCTCGCAGTTCACGCGATCCGAACGCATCGCGCTGAACGGAAACGAGCTCGATGATTTCGTGAGCGAGATCATCGACGAGATGACCGGCCTCGGGCCGATCGAGCCGCTCTTAAAAGATCCGACCATCAACGACATTCTCATCAACGGTCCCGAATGCGTCTTCGTCGAGCGTCTCGGCATGCTGGAGGCGACCCCGGTGCGCTTCAAGGACGAGCCGCATCTGTTGCGCATCGTGAACAAGATCGTCGCCGCGGTCGGCCGCCGCGTGGACGAGTCACATCCCTTGTGCGACGCGCGCCTGCTCGACGGCTCCCGTGTCAACGTCGCGATCCGGCCGATCGCGGTCGATGGCCCGCTGGTTTCCATCCGCAAATTCTCGAAGAAGCCCTTCAACCTCAACAAGCTCATCGATATCGGCGCGATCCGCCCGCCGATGGCCGAAGTACTTGCGGCCGCGGTGAAAGCGAGGGTGACGCTCCTGATTTCCGGCGGCACCGGCTCCGGCAAGACTACGATGTTGAACGCGCTCTCCGCCTTCATCTCGGAGAAGGAGCGTCTCGTCACCATCGAGGACGCCGCGGAGTTGCAGCTGCAGCAGCCGCATGTCGGCCGCATGGAAACGCGGCCCCCGAATATCGAAGGCAAAGGCGAAATCCGTCAGCGCGAACTCGTGAAGAATGCGCTGCGTATGCGTCCAGACCGCATCATTCTCGGCGAGTGCCGGGGCGAGGAAGCTTTCGACATGTTGCAGGCCATGAACACCGGTCACGAAGGCTCGATGGCGACGATCCATGCCAACGCGCCGCGCGAGGCGATCTCGCGCCTCGAACAGATGATCGGCATGGCGGGCATGCCGATGACGATCGCGAGCATTCGCGGCCAGATCGCTTCCGCCGTCCGCATGATCGTGCAGTTGCAGCGCCTCTCCGACGGCAAGCGCAAGGTGACGAGCATCGCCGAGATCACCGGCATGGAAGGCGATATTCTGCAGATGCAGGAAATCTATAAATACGTGCGTACCGGCACCGCCGCCGATGGCACGGTGGAGGGCCATTTCCAGGCGACCGGTGTGCGGCCGCGCTTTCTCGCCGATCTGGTCGCGCGCGGCATCAACATTCCCGGCGCCTATTTCGATCCGGCGCAGGCTTTGTGAGCGCGATGTCCTTCGAGGTCGATCAGCTTTACCTGTTTTATTTTCTGGCCGCGATCTCCGCGATCCTGCTCGGCGAAGCAGCTTATCTGTTTTTCTACAACAGGGCGTCCTATCGCAGTCAGCTCAACCGCCGCCTGCGGCTGATGAAGGACCAGGCGAACCGCGAGCAGATCCTCGTGCAATTGCGGCGCGAGCGCTCGCTGACCGCAGCCGGCACTTATACGAGCGCGTTCACGTCGCTGAACCGGCTCGTGCTGCAATCAGGTCTGAAGCTCGGCGTGGAAAAACTCCTGATCATTTGCGCCATTCTCTTCGCTGCCGGCTTTTTCGCGGTCTGGATGATCCGCGATAATTTCCTGCAGGCGGCAATTGGCGCCGCTTTTTG
>CAUJKG010000268.1 GCA_963205465.1 Pseudomonadota bacterium
GGCAGGATCAAGCATGGGCGCCCCAATTAGTTTCAAATAACATAGTTCGATATCGAAGCATATTTCAAGGCGCGCGAGGGCAAGCGATCCATCGAAAAAATTACGCGTGGGAGAGATGCACAAAATCTCACATTGCGGCGAATAAAATTGCGGCAGTGTTGTTGTCCCACTGCAGTGTGGCGCCACGAATGGCCGTGTTTTCGCGTGCCGCCGGGGCTGTCGGTGATGAGGGATTTATCATCCGGGCAGATAGACAACGAGGTAATTCGTAATCAAACTATTCGCAGTAGAAAGAAAGATTACTGCGCGTGGGACATTTATTTGGGAGGAGTCGATGACGACGGGGACTGATCGCAGACAATTCATGCTGGGCGGTGTTGCTGCGGCCGCTGCTTTCAACGGTTTGGGATTTCCGGGCGCTGCCTTCGCGCAAAACGTAACCATTCGCGCGACTCACTTCGGCGGTCCGTACCAGGTTCTGAATGAAATCGTCGGCAAGCCGTTTGCGGAAGCCACGAAGAACCGCGTGATCTACGACGCCGAAATCTCGCCGACGATCTTCCCGAAAATTCAAACGCAGCTCAACAATCCTCCCTTCGATGTCGTGATGTTCTCGCGCGCCTGGGGCTTGCGCGCGATGAAGGCGGGACTGTTGCAGAAGGTTTCCGCGTCCGACTTTCCCGAGTCGAAGAGCCTGATCAAGGACGTTCTGCCGGAAGGCGGCTGGGGCGTGTCGATGATGATGGACACCATGGATATCATGGTGGACACCAAGCAGGTTACGCAGCCGATCACGTCGTGGCTGGACCTCTGGCGTCCGGACCTGAAGGGCAAGGTGATGCTGCCGAGCTCGACCGAAGGTTCGACCGCATTCGCGTTTCTCTCCTGCATTATCCACGCCGTCAGCGGCAGCGTTACCGATCAGGCCGGCATCAACGAGGCGTTCGCCAGGCTGAAGGCATTGAAGCCCAACCTGCGCGGGTTCTTCAGCGACGGCACGCAGCCGAATATCCTGATCGAGCGCGGTGACGTTGCCGTGGTGCCGCAATATGCGATCCGCATCGCCAACACGACGCGCAAGGCGCCGCACGTCAAGAAGGCGTCGCCCAAGGAAGGCATGCTTGCCGTTCCCTATGATCTTTGCATTCCGAAGAACGCGAAGAACGTGGCGGCGATCAAGCAGTACATCAATTTCACCCTCAGTAAGCCGGTACAGGAAGCCGTCGCAAAGACGCTGCTCGCAACGCCGGTCCGGAGCGATGTCTCCATTCCCGCAGAGGTCGCTCCGCTCGTGAACGCAGATCCGAAACTGCTCTGGTTCCAGGACGCCGAATACGCGGCGCAGAAGGAGCGGGAATGGCTCGATCGCTATACCCGGGAGATCCAGAGTTGAAGAGTGGCTTGCCGGAAAGTGTGTTGGAAAAGCCTGTGCAAGTCGAAGTACCGGAACTTGAACTCAAGGGCGTAAGCAAGTCCTTCTCTGGCATGCGTGCCGTGGACCGATGCGATCTCAGCATCGGCCGCGGCGAGATGCTGGTGCTGCTTGGAGCGAGCGGCTGCGGAAAATCGACGCTGCTCAATCTGATCGCTGGTTTCGAGACCCCCGACTCCGGCACGGTCTCGATGCGCGGGAAGGTCGTCAACGACACGCCCCCGCACCGGCGCAACGTTGCGCTTGTGTTCCAGCATTACGCTTTGTTTCCGCACATGACGATCACGGAAAACATCGCTTACGGACTTCACGCCCGGAAAATGGACAAGAGCGACATCGCCGCGCGGGTGGCGGAGGTGGTGTCGCTTTTGAAGCTCAACGGGCTGGAAGATCGCTATCCCGCGCAGTTGAGCGGCGGACAGCGCCAGCGTGCGGCGGTCGCGCGTGCGCTGGCGATCAAGCCCGACATGTTGTTGCTCGACGAAGCGTTCAGCGCGCTCGACCGCAATCTGCGAGAAGATATGCAGCTTGAGTTCTCTCTGCTGCTGCGCCGTTTGTCCGTCACCACGGTCATCGTAACGCACGATCAACGGGAAGCGTTCTCGATGGCGGACCGGATTGCCGTGATGGAAGGCGGCCGGATCGCACAGGTCGGCTCGCCGGAGGATGTCTATCGCAAGCCGGAAACCACTTCGGTTTTTCGTTTTCTCGGCACCATCAATCAGTTCAAAGCGACGGCTCTGGTGGATTCCCAGGGCTCGGCGCTGCGAGTCGGCGAGGGCATCCAGTTCGAGCCCGCGTTCTCGCTCGACGGTTTTGCCAACGGCAGCGAGGTCACGTTCGACGTGCGCGCCGAAGATATCGCGGTCTCGGAAACCCCGACTTCGATCCACAAGACCAATCCGGCGGTCGTGACGTTGCGCACGTTCCTCGGTCCGCAAGAGCGGATCGTTCTCGATTTTGGCGGCGAGCAAGTGCTGGTCGACCGGCCGGCGCAACTCAGCTTCCACCCGATTCAGGTCGGCCAGAAACTTTATATCGACTTCGATTCCCGACGATCCCGTATTTCTTGCCGGAATTGAGCCGGGTTCATGAATGTTCGGCCTTATATTCACTGGATATGGCTCGCGCCCACGGGCGCACTGCTGATCCCGTTTTTTCTGATCCCCATTCTGCTTTTGTTGCGGAACAGTTTCTACATCGACTCGCCGATGGGATTTCTGGTTCCTGGGTTTACGCTCGAGAACTACGCAAAGGTTCTCTCGGACCCATATTATCTACGGATATTCGGCAATACCTTCCTCTCGGCGATTGCCGTTTCCATCATCGCGCTCCTGATCTCTTATCCGTTCGCCTGGATGCTTGCGCAGGCGTCCGGCAAGGGGCGGGTGTTCCTGGTCTGGGCGGTCTATCTGCCTATCTATGCCAGCGTGATCATGCGCGTGTTCGGCTGGATCGTGATCATCGCCGATAGCGGCATCATCAACGAGGCGTTGATGCGGATCGGGTTGATCGCGGCGCCGATCCGCATGATCAATGAAGTCGAAGGCATGACCATCGGGCTGCTGCACCGCTATTTGCCGCTCATGATCCTGCCGCTCGCGGCGGCGCTCTCCAAGGTCGATGGTTCGCTGTTGCGCGCATCGTCCAATCTCGGTGGTGGCTGGTGGTTCACCTGGCGGCGCGTGATCCTCCCGATCTCGATTCCCGGCGCGGTCGCTGGAATCCAGCTCGTCTTCGCATCCGTTCTCAGTGATTTCGTCATCCCATCCATGATGGGCACGCCGTCGTTCCCGATGCTGGCTCCCAGTATCTTTTACGAAGCGACGACGAATGCGCGCTGGGCGCTTTCAGGCGCGATGGGAACGCTGATTTTGTTGTCGGTCGCGCTGTTTCTAATTTGCATGAACCTCATCATGCGGCGCTTCGCTCCCTGGGCCAAGCTATGACGAACGATACACCTGCTCATTTTTCGCCTGGCGTGTTGTCCAAGTTCTACGTCAACACGGTCATCTTTTTTCTGATCGTGCCAATTCTGGTGGGCGTTGTGGTCGCCTTCACCAGCGGCGATCGCATGGAGTTTCCGATCCCGGGCGTGAGCCTGCGGTGGTTCTACGACGCGCTGAGCAAGCCGCAATTCATCGAAGGTCTGCTGAACAGCTTGATCATCGCGCTGTGCAGCGCCGTGCTGGCGACGATCGCCGGAACCGGAGCGGCGATCGCGCTCAATCAATACGATTTCGTGGGCCGGACGCTTATCCGTGCGGCGGTCATGATGCCGATCGTTATCCCGGGAATTCTGGTGGGTCTCAGCCTGCTCTTTACGCTGTCGAGCTATGGCATGGAGCCCGGGTTGCTGGCCTCCACGATCGGCCATGCCGTCGTCGGCATACCTTATGTCGTTGCGATGGTGCTCGCCGCGCTCGCGAATTACGACCGCTCGCTGGAACTCGCGTCCTTGAATCTCGGCGTCGGGCCGGTCGGCACCTTCATGAAGATCACGCTGCCGCTGATCAAGGGTGGCGTGATGGCCGGCGGCATCACCGCTTTTCTCATTTCATTCGACAACATCTCGGTGTCGCTGTTCACCGCACGCGGCGACACGCTGCCGCTTCGCTTGTTGCAGCAGCTGCGCGGCTACATCGACCCCAGCGTGGCGGCTATCTCTACTTTGCTGATTATCGGATCGCTGGTGCTGCTCGCGCTATTGCTTCCGTTCGTGATGAAGAGCCGTTGATGTTGAGACGGGGAAATGAAGATCTCGGTAATTGCGGGAAATCCTAAAGGGAAATCTCGTACGCTCGACGCCGCCATACTCGCCGCCGGAAAACTTGGCGGTCAGGCTCCAGCGACCATTGTCGATGTCATCGATCTTGGCTCTTCTCTGCTTGAATTCGGCAATCCGAAGGTTGCGGCTTCCATTGAATCGATCCGGCAGTCCGACACGGCGATTTTCGCAAGTCCGACCTTCAAGGGAAGCTATAGCGGCATCCTCAAGCTCTATCTCGATCAGATCGGGCCAGATGGCTTGAAGGGCATGCTTGCATTCCCGCTCATGTTGGGCGCGAGCCCTTATCATGCGATGGCGCCGGATCTCCTGCTGAAGCCGGTGCTGGTCGAACTCGGCGCGATCTGTCCCGCACCCGGCCTTTATCTCCTGGATAAGACCTATTCGGAAGACCCACGTCTCGACGCTTGGGTCGAGCGGACAAAATCAACAATCATGAAAACATGACCGCGCCTTTCAAGTTTTGCGCGTGTAATCGGGAGAGGAAAAAATCATGAAACCGAAGATGCATTTGGCGTTCGACCTGTCTTATGCGCACATGGATGGCCGTTGGCGCAGGCCGGGCTCGTGGACCGGCCGCAATTATCCCGATCTCGGCATCCTCCAGGAGATCGCGAGCATCTCGGAGCGCGGCTGTGTTGACATGCTGTTCTTCGGCGATGGTACGGGAATTCCGTCGTCCTGGCGCGACTCGATCGACGAGGCCGTGCGGTGGGGCGTCGGCTGGCCGCGGCAGGACATGAGCCCCTATATCGCCGTGCTCGCCCAGACGACGAAGCATATCGGTTTCGGGCTCACGTATTCCTCCACCTTCATGCATCCGTTCTATGTCGCGCGTCTACTCAACTCGATCGATCACGTCACCAAGGGGCGTATCGCGTTCAACGTGATCACCTCCACGCGAAGGGCTGATGCCGCGAATTACGGCTTTGACGAGCTGATGGAGCACAATGCGCGCTACGAGCGTATGGAAGAATTCATCAAGGTCTGCAATGCGCTTTGGGATAGCATCGAGCCGGATAGCTTCGTGTGGAATCGCGAAACCGGTATCGTGATCGAAGACCCGTCAAAGGTCAGGGCGATCAATCACGTCGGCAAGTTCTTCAGCGTGAAAGGTCCGCTCAGCAGCGTGCCGTCGCCGCAGGTGCGGCCGGTGCTGTTGCAGGCCGGCGGCTCGCCGCGCGGCATCCGGGCCTCCGCCAACTTCGCGGACGTGATCTTTGCCGCCGGCAAGGCCGTCAGCGAAAAGAAGAAGCACAGGAGCATGCTCGACGCCGAGCTTGTCGCGGCCGGCCGCGATCCGGCCGAGGTCGGCATTCTGTTCAGTACGCCGCTCGTGGTCGGAGAAACCTCCGCGGAAGCGGCGCGGCGCAAAGAGCAGTTGCTCGAGGAACTGCCCTTCGAGGCGGTCGGTGCGTTCCTGTCGCACAATTTCGGCTATGATTTCTCCAAGCTGCCCGCCCGCTTCACCTGCAAGCAGTTGAACGCCGAGATTGCGGCGACCGGCGCGTCGCCGGTCGGCTTTGTGTACGATCTGGCGAGTCAGGTCGGCGAGAATACGGAAATCTCGCCGAAAGAGTTTTTTGAACACGGCATGAAAAACGCCACCTTCTACGACATCACGCGTAGCGGCACCGCGAAAGAACTGGCGGATGCCCTGGAAGAGGAATTCGAGGCCACCGGAAGCCGCGGCGGCTTCATGATTGCGCATCCGCAGGGCACGCCGCGCGACGTTCTTAACGTTGTCGATTTTCTGATTCCCGAGTTGCAGCGCCGCGGGCGTTTCCGTACCTCTT
>CAUJKG010000269.1 GCA_963205465.1 Pseudomonadota bacterium
GCGGACCACGTCGAGCGGATATTCGGCGGCGTTCAGCCACACCGCGCGGCGGCGGTCGCGCTGCACGATGCGGCCCATCATCTGGCCGGAGATGCGGCGCTTGCGCTCGCCGAGCACGAGGTCGATCGCCGCCGCAACGGACGCGATCACAGTCGCGACCTCGCCGACCGGGGCCACCCCTTTGAAGCCGTCCGGATATTCCTCGGCGATGAAGCCGGTCGAAAGCGCGCCGGAACGCCAGCGCTCGTGCTGCATGAGTGCGGCGAGAAACGGAATATTGTGGCCGACGCCATCGACCACGAACTCATCCAGCGCCTTCGCCTGCGCATCGATCGCGTCGATGCGCGTCGCCGCATGGGTCACGAGCTTCGCGATCATCGGATCGTAGAACAGCGAAATCTCGCCGCCCTCATAGACGCCCGTGTCGTTGCGCACGGTCGCATCGCCGAGCTTGCCTTCCGCCGGCGGGCGATAGCGCGTGAGGCGGCCGATCGACGGCAGGAAGCCGCGATAAGGATCTTCGGCATAGATGCGGCTTTCCACCGCCCAGCCGTTGAGCTTCACGTCGCTCTGCTTGATCGTGAGCTTCTCGCCGTAAGCGACCCGGATCATCTGTTCGACGAGATCGATGCCGGTGATCATCTCCGTCACCGGATGCTCGACCTGCAGCCGCGTATTCATTTCGAGGAAGTAGAACGAGCGGTCCTGCCCGGCGACGAACTCGACCGTGCCGGCGGTGTCGTAATCGACAGCTTTTGCGAGTGCCACCGCCTGCTCGCCCATCTTCTTGCGGGTCGCCGCGTCCAGGAGAGGCGACGGCGCTTCCTCCACCACTTTTTGGTTGCGCCGCTGGATCGAGCATTCGCGCTCACCGAGATAGATGACGTTGCCGTGCTTGTCGCCCAGCACCTGAATTTCGATATGTCGCGGATTGACGATGAACTTTTCGATGAAGACGCGGTCGTCGCCGAAAGAAGACTTCGCTTCCGATTTGGCGCGTTCGAAACCGTCTGCCACTTCCTCTCTCGAATTGGCGATGCGCATACCCTTGCCGCCGCCGCCGGCAGAAGCCTTGATCATCACCGGATAGCCGATCTCGTCGGCGATCTTTGTTGCGTGCTTGGCGTCCTCGATCACGCCGAGGAAACCGGGAACGGTGGAAACCTTGGCCGCCGCCGCCGCCTTCTTGGACTCGATCTTATCGCCCATCGCCTCGATGGCGCGGATGTTCGGACCGATGAAGGTGATGTTGGCGGCTTTCAGCGCTTCGGCGAAAGCCGCGCGCTCGGAGAGGAAGCCGTAACCGGGATGCACGGCTTCGGCGCCGGTCTGCTTACAGGCTTCGATGATCTTTTCGATGACGAGATAGGATTGCGCGGCGGGCGGCGGTCCGATGTAAACCGCTTCGTCCGCCATCTCGACGTGAAGCGCATCCTTGTCCGCATCGGAATAGACCGCAACGGTGGCAATCCCCATGCGCCGGGCGGTCTTGATAACCCGGCAGGCAATCTCGCCGCGGTTGGCGATCAGAATTTTCTTGAACATACCCGGCCCGTATTGACGCGATGCTTGCTGATTTGCTGCGCAATATACCCTTTGTCAATCTGCGGCAGGACTTGTACCACCCGACCCATCGGCAAAAGCGATCATGGCAATCGCCGCAACCGCACCGGCGGCAACGGGCGCAAGCAGGCCCAAAATCAGCGGCCAGCGGAATTCGCGGGGACCCACACCCCAGGCGAGCCCTAACTTCAACAGCGTGTTCGACAACGCCGCAAGCCAGAGCCCAATCGCCGCCGTCAGCGGGGAGATGCGATCCCGGCCGAGTTCAGCCATCGAGAAGGTCGCGGGATCGACGCTGACCGCACCGCCGATGAAGGCAGCAGCCAGCGCGCCAGCATTCCCGAGCCATACCGACAAGGCCTCGGTAAGGAAAATCGCCGCACCCAGAAAACCCGCAAGCAGGAGCGTGGCTTGCAGCGAAAACGGGTTCTTGATGCTGATTTCGACCGGCTTCGATTTCCTGCCGTTCCCCCGGATAAGCAGTGCGGCAATCCCGGCCGCCGCAAGCACGGCAACGAGAAGCGGCACGGCCGCAAGCCTGGCCACCGCGAAATTCAGCACCGCGATCACGCCGAGCATACGCGCGAGCGAAGTCCCGGTCGCCAGCGCCACCCCTGCCCCCAACAGACTGCAGCCGCTCTTGTTGTGTTGCGCGTGACGCGCGGCATCGATTGTAACCGAGGTCGAGGACACGAGACCGCCGATCGCCGCCGAAAGCAGCATGCCGCGTTTAGAGCCGAAGATTTTCACCGCGACATAGCCGAGGAACGACACAGCCGCGAGCACGACCGCCAGCAGCCAGACCTGCCGCGGGTTCACGCCGCCGAACGGACCGAAGCTGCGATCCGGAAGGAACGGCAGCGCCAGAAACGTCATCGCGAGCAGAATGATCGCGGCGCGGAGTTCGTTCCAGGTGATGCGGGAGAGCAAACCGTGGAGCTGCTCTCGGATCGCGAGGATCGCCATCACCGCGACACCAGCGGCCGCGGCGATGTTCTGATCGCCGAGCACTGCGTAAGCGCCGAGCGCGAA
>CAUJKG010000270.1 GCA_963205465.1 Pseudomonadota bacterium
GTAAACGAGGAGTCTGATTCAACTGAGTTGAATCAGACTCTGGGCTGCCCACTTCCCGCATTGTTTGCCGTAGTCAGGATACGGTACTTTTAGTCAAGTTACTTGATTAAATCGGCCCGCGGGGCTAGGAAAGACCGTCCATCTTCGAGGTCATTCCCATGTCCGCGCGCTACGCTTCCTATACCCGGCTCAGAATAACCACCCCCGCCGAACGGGTGCTGAAAATCGAACTGAACCGCCCCGAGCGGCTGAACGCCACCGACGAAGCCATGCATCTGGAGTTGGTGCAGATCTGGCGCGATATCGACAACGATCCGGATATTTCGGTTTCGATCCTGACCGGCGCCGGCAAGGCGTTCTCCGCGGGCGGCGATTTCGAACTCATTGAAGGCAACATCAACGATCCGGTGCGCCGCGCCGCAAACTGGAAGCAGGCGCGCGACCTCGTTTATAATATCGTGAACAGTTCGAAGCCGATCGTAAGCGCGATGCGCGGACCGGCGGTCGGTGCAGGGCTGACTGCCGGCCTGCTCGCGGATATTTCGATCGTCGCGAAAAACGCCAAGATTATCGATGGCCACACGCGGCTCGGCGTTGCGGCGGGAGACCATGCGGCGATCATCTGGCCGTTGCTCTGCGGAATGGCAAAGGCAAAATATTATCTCCTGCTCTGCGACCGGATATCGGGCGAGGAAGCCGAGCGCATCGGCCTCGTTTCGCTTGCAGTCGAGGACGAAGAACTCGACGCTAAAGCATTGGAAATCGCCAAACGCCTCGCCGAAGGCGCGCCGAGCGCGATCCGCTGGACCAAATACGCGCTCAACAACTGGCTGCGGACGGCGGGCCCCGCCTTCGACGCCTCTCTCGCGCTGGAATTCCTCGGCTTCGCAGGCACCGAGGTAAAGGAAGGACTGGCGTCGCATCGCGAGAAGCGCGCGCCGAAGTTCGATCCTGACAGCCCGGTCTGAGAGTTATTCGAGAAGCGCTTTCATCGTGCCTCATGGCGAGGAGCCATACACTGGCCGGCATTGGCGGACTTGTGTACGGCGTCTCGACCCATGAAGTGCTTTGCGAAGCATCTCTGAGAAGCCGAAAAACTAAATCTTCCGGCTCCTGCCCGCCCAATATTGCTCGCGCAGCAAATTCTTCTGGATTTTGCCGGAGGCGTTTCGCGGCAACATCTCCGCGAAATCGACCGATTTCGGAATCTTGAAGCCGCCGAGTTTGCCCCGGCAGAAATCGAGCAAACCGGCCTGATCGATCCGGGCAGCAGGGCGCAGCACTACGACCGCTTTTACCGCCTCGCCCCATCTGTCATCGGGCACGCCCACCACCGCGACATCGAGCACGGCCGGATGGCTGGAAAGGACGTGCTCGACTTCGATCGGATAAACATTTTCACCGCCGGAGACGATGAGATCCTTTTTCCGGTCGACGAGATAGAAGCGCTCTTCCGCATCCTTGCGCGCCAGATCACCGGTTCGAAGCCAGCCGTCGACCAGCGTTTCCGCACTTTCCGCGGGCCGACGCCAATATCCGGTCATCAGCGAGCCAGAGCGCACCGCAAGCTCGCCTACATCGTCGGTCGGCCGACCATCGTCGCCGAGCACCGCCACCTCGTAGCCGACCATGGCACGACCACATGAACGCAGAATTTCCGGGCTCTCTTTCAAGCCACGCAGATGGTCCTCATCGTCTAGAATGGTCACGAGAACGCCGGCTTCGGTCTGCCCGTAAGTCTGGAGAAATTTTGCGCCCATGGTTTCGACGGCGCGGGCCAGCCGATCTTCCGGGATAGGCGAGCCGCCATACATCACCCGCTCGACGCGGCTGAAGTCCGTTTTCGCAAACCTCGGATCTTCCAGAAGGGCGAGCAACATGGACGGAACGAAACCGGCCGCGGTTACTCCTTCCGCTTCGATCAGGTCCAGCGTTGCGCCCGTCTCGAATTTCGGCAGCACGACGATCGTGGCCCCCGCCGCCATATGAGCCAATTGATAGATGAAGCCGCCGGCATGGAACTGGGGAATGGCCTGGAGCTTAACGTCGTTCTCGCTGACCTTCAGTCCGATCGTGCTCAGGACGGTGCCGAGAAAAAAGCGGTCGTGAGGAAGCATCACCCCTTTCGGACGCCCCGTGGTGCCGCTCGTATACATAATCGAAAACAGATCGCCGCCGCCGACGCTCGGCGCCATTTCCGTGGCCGCCGATTTCAACAACAGATCGTCGTAGCCGTGGACGGATGCTGTCGTCGCCTCGCCGATGCCGATCCACAGCCGCGGATGCTTTGCGAGATCGCGCAGGCCGGCAGCACTTTGCGCGAGGTCAGTGCTATAGATGACCGCGCTCGCCTCGCAATCGTCGGCGATATAAGCGAGTTCGACAGGGGTAAGACGAAAATTCAGCGGTACCCATACCGCGCCGATGGCGGCGATCGCGTACACCGCTTCGATATGTTCGGCACAGTTGCTGGACAGCACCGCAACCCGCTGCCCCGGCTCGATGCCGAGCCCGCGCAATGCGTTAGCGAAGCGAAGGGTGCGCTCCGCCGTCTGCGCATAAGTAAAGCGCCGTGCCCCGCAGACCACGGCGGTTTTCTCCGCCCGCGAAGCGCGTTGCCGCCACAGAATCTGGTCGATCAGCATAGGCCGTTCTAACCGAGCAGGCCGGCATCATAAACCGGCTCGCCGCCGACAAGCGTCAGGCGCGTCTTGGCGGAGCCGATCTCCTCGACATCGCAATTCATCAGGTCGCGGTCCACAACGACGAGATCTGCGTGATTGCCGGGGCTGAGCGAGCCGATGCCTTGCCACTGCAGCACGCGCGCGGCGTCGTCGGTCCACATGCCGATGGCTTGCCGGCGCGAAATTTTCTGATCCGGCCCGAGATTGCGGAATCTCGATCCCGCAAACTCATGAGTCAAAGCGAGTTGCATCTGTTCGTATGGGTTCTTCGGCCCCCAATCCGAGCCCGCCGCGACGGCAAATCCTGCATCGAAGAAGCGGCGCAGCGGCATCAAATCGGCGAAGTTCACCTTATCCATGCGCTGCCGGAACAGCTCGCCCTTGCCCCAGCAGAAGGACATCGACGTCGTGAAGTCCATATTCAGCTGCGCATATCGCTTCACCTGCTCCGGCTCGATGAACACGGCGTGATTGAGGATCCATTTTAGCGACCGGATATCGAATTCCTTGGCGATCGCCTCCAGCCGCGAAAGGTTCTCTTCATGCGCCTGCGTCCCCATGCACATGGTGTTCAGGCGAATGCGCTTCTCGGCGCAGAAGCGCATCACGGTCTCAGCCTTCTCAGGCGTTATGTGGAAATATCCGCAGGTCTCCTCGCCGTAAGGGCCGCGATAAGGATCGCGCATCAACATGCCGCCAGGGAAACAGGTGCCATCCCACATGATGGTCACGCCGTTGAACCTGAACCAATCGTCTTTCAGTTGAATGGAGTTGGCGGCATCCTCGAGACGGGCCATAAAATCCGGCATCTCGCGCGGCTTGCTCCACGGCATGCCGTAGGACTCCGCCTCCTGGGACGCCATCACGCGCATGCGCAGTTCGTCCTTGCGCCGCATGGTGCGATAGGCGTCGATCAGCTTCTTGTCCATCATATGGTTTTCGTAGACGCCGGTAACGCCCAGGCGATGATAAGCGCCGATCGCCGTTTTCGTGCCGGGGACCAGCAACTCGAACTTCAGGAACGGAATCTTGAGCCAGAGCTCATTCGCGTAGGCGTCGTTGCTGTAATAGTTCGTGACCGATCCGAACATTCTGCCGGTCGGTTTTCCGTCTTTCTCCTTTTCGATCCAGACATTGCTGATGCGCTCGGGCGTGTGTTCTCCGATCCCGAGCATTTTCAGCGCGAGCGAGTTGAACGTGATGGCGTTCGGCAGCGAAGGCGCCCACGCCTGAATCACGACGGGATGGTTCTCGGTGGCCTTGTCGAGAACATGCCGCGAAGGCAGTTCCCCTTCCTTCAGATTCTTGTACGAGCGCTCGATGAAATAGTGGGCATCGCCGACCGGGGTGGTCATGATCCATTCGTTGGGCGGCGTCGCTTGCGCCCGCTTGCGGACGCGCTCGACGATATCGTCGTGACTCTGCGCGTCGAGAATATCCACCAATGGCTCCTGCAAAGAGCCGTAATGCAGCAAATGCGGATGGGTATCGATAAAGCCGGGGAAAATCGCGGCACCGGCAACATCCACTTCCCGCGCATGGTTCGGCGCAGCGGCGCGCACCTCCGCGAGGGAGCCCAGCGCTTCGATCTTTCCGTCCCGGACCAGTAGCGCTTCCGCGACCGTATCGTTCTTGTCCATGGACTGGACGACGCCGCCGACAAGAAGAAGAGGATCGTTTTTCATTGGCTTGCCTCCTGCTTCGCTCCCGCCAGATGATCGCCCTTTCGGCCCAGATATGACGCAAGCACGTCGGGATTTACCCGCACTTCCTCATATGAACCTTCCGCGATTTTCTTGCCGAAATTCAGCACGATGATGCGCTTCGCCACGGAAGCGATGAATTTCATCTTGTGTTCGATGACGAGGATCGAAATCCCGCGCGAAGCGATCTTGTTGATGTCGTCCGAGATTTCGTCGGTTTCGCGGACGTTCATCCCGGCAGCGGGCTCGTCCACAAGCATGATGCGCGGCTCCGACACCAGCGCGCGAGCGAGTTCGACCCGGCGCCGGTCGGCATAGGACAGTTCACCCACGGCGCGATGCGGCGTGTTCGCGAGCATAGGCGCGACATAGCTCAACGCATTCATGGATTTCTCACGCAATGCGGCATCGCGAGCGGCGACCGCGCCGGAACGCAACAACACCGACCACCACGACGTCTTGCAATCGGTGTAACCGCCGACCATGACGTTTTCCAGAACCGTCTGCCCGAGCGCCAGACGAATATTCTGGAAGGTCCGCGAAATTCCCTTATCGAACACTTCCCACGGCTTCAACGTGAGCAAATTGGCGGTTTCGCCTGTTATGGAAACCTGCCCGCTGTCAGCGCGGATAAGACCGGTAATGAGATTGAACAGCGTGGTCTTGCCGGACCCGTTCGGACCGATGATGCCAAGTGTCTCTCCCTGATTCAGATGCAGGCTTACATCAGACACGGCGTGAATGCCGCCAAAGGATTTTTTGGCATTAGCAACGACAAGCAGCGGACTTTCGGCGTTCATGCTGGACCTAGAATTTCTCGTAACGCCGGCGAGGATCGGGCAGCAATCCCAGCGGACGGAAAATCAGGATAACGACGAGCATGCCGCCATAGATCAGCAGGCGGTAATCGCCGAGGAAGCGGAGTTTCTCCGGCGCGACATGCAGAATGATGCCGCCGATCACCGCGCCGACGATATTGCCCATGCCGCCAAGGATGACGGCGGCCAGCACCTCGATCGAATGCAGCAGTGTGAAATCGTCGGGTGATATGAAACCGATCTGGTGCGCGAACAGCGAGCCGGCGAGCCCGGCAAAAGCGCTGCCGAAGGCAACGGTCTGCACCTTGAAGCGCGGAACGTTGAGGCCGAAGCTGGCGACGCCGATGTTATCCTGGCGCAGCGCGGTCCACATTCTTCCGACCCAGGTCACCTGATAGCGCCGCGCGACGAATGCCGCCGCGATCAGCGAGATCAGGCACAAATAATAGAAATTCGCCTGTGCCGGCAGTTGCAGTAAGCCGAGATCGATCGGCATTTTCGAGGTGTGCCCGAAGATTGATACCGGCTT
>CAUJKG010000271.1 GCA_963205465.1 Pseudomonadota bacterium
CCGGGTGAACGATTTTCTCTCCGGCCTCTTTCTCGGCGTCGGCATCCGCCTGGTCGATTTCAAGATGGAATGCGGCAGACTGTGGGACAACGACATGGTCCGCATCGTCGTCGCCGACGAGATCAGTCCGGATTCGTGCCGCCTGTGGGACATCAAGACGGCCGACAAGCTCGACACGGACCGCTGCCGCCGCGACATGGGCGGCCTGATCGAGGCCTATACCGAAGTCGCCCGCCGTCTCGGCATTATTTCCGATAACGAGCCGCCGCAGGGCACCGGGCCGGTGCTGGTGAAAAGCTAGAGCATGATCCTGAAAAGTGCGAAGCGGTTTTCGGAAAAGATCATGCTCAATCAAACAGATGAGCGACGAGTCTGATTCAACGCAGTTGAATCAGACTCTAAAGTAGCCTTGCGTCTTCGTGCTGCATTTCTGATGTGGATGTTCGGCGGGGGCGATTGCCCCCGTCTGCGTTTCGGCTAAAGGGTTCTCAAAGAGAGGTCTTCCCATGAAAGCCCGCGTTACCGTCACCCTGAAAAACGGCGTTCTGGACCCGCAGGGCAAGGCCATCGAAGGCGCGCTGAAATCCCTCGGCATCGAAGGCGTGGAAAGTGTGCGCCAGGGCAAGGTTTTCGAGATCGAACTCAGCGCCGGCGACAGGGTCAAGGCGGAAGCTGCGTTGAAAGCCGCCGCCGACAAGCTGCTCGCCAACACCGTCGTCGAGAATTATCGCGTTGAGGTGCTGAGCTAAGCCGATGAAAGCCGCAGTCGTTCTTTTCCCCGGCTCCAATCGCGAAGGCGACGTCGCAAGCGCGATCAAGCGTATCTCCGGCAAGGCCGCGAATATCGTCTGGCACGCGGACAGCGAACTGCCCGCCAACACCGATCTCGTCGTGCTGCCCGGCGGCTTTTCTTACGGCGACTATCTGCGCTGCGGGGCGATCGCCGCGCGCGCGCCGATCATGAACGCAGTTCGCGCGCACGCCGAACGCGGCGGGCTTGTGCTTGGCATCTGCAACGGCTTCCAGATCCTCTGCGAAGCGCAGCTGTTGCCCGGCGTGCTTCAGCGCAACGCGCAGCTTCGCTTCATGTGCCGTGAGGTTTATCTGCGCGTCGAGCGCTCGGATACGCCCTACTCCCGGCGCTACAATGCCGGCGACGTGTTGAAAATCCCGGTCGCGCATGGCGAAGGCAATTACACCGCGGACGACGAGACCATCAAACGCCTCGAAGGCGACGGCCGCGTGCTGTTCCGCTACGTTTCGCCCGAGGGCAAGCTCGACCCGAAGTGGAATCATAACGGCGCGACCAACGCCATTGCCGGCATTCTGTCTGAAAAGCTGAACGTGCTCGGCCTGATGCCGCATCCGGAAAACCACGTCGATCCGATGATAGGCCCCACCGACGGCCGCGGATTGTTCGAAAGCATCAATACCGTCCTGGAGGCGGCGTGAATATTTCCAACACCGTCAAGATCACACCCGAACTCGTCGCCGAACATGGCTTGAAGCCCGACGAGTACGAGCGGATTCTGAAGCTCATCGGCCGCGAACCTTCCATCACCGAGCTCGGAATTTTCTCGGCGATGTGGAACGAGCACTGCTCGTACAAGTCCTCGAAGGTGCACCTGAAGACGCTCCCCGTCACCGGCCCCATCGTCATTCAGGGCCCCGGCGAGAACGCCGGCGTCATCGACATCGGCGACGGCCTCGCCTGCGTCTTCAAGATGGAAAGCCACAACCACCCGTCCTTCATCGAGCCCTACCAGGGCGCGACCACGGGCGTCGGCGGCATCCTGCGCGACGTCTTCACCATGGGCGCGCGCCCGATCGCGTGCCTCAACGCGCTGCGCTTCGGCTCGCCGGATCATCCGAGAACGCGCCATCTGGTTTCCGGCGTCGTCGCGGGCATCGGTGGCTACGGCAACTCGTTCGGCGTTCCTACGGTTGCGGGCTCGGTCGGGTTTCATTCGCGCTATGACGGCAACATTCTCGTCAACGCGATGGCGGTCGGCATCGCGGACGCAGACAAGATCTTCTACGCCAAGGCCACCGGCGTCGGCCTTCCCGTGGTCTATCTCGGCTCTAAGACCGGCCGCGACGGCATCCATGGCGCGACCATGGCTTCTGCCGAATTCGGCGAAGGCGCCGAAGAGAAGCGCCCGACTGTGCAAGTCGGCGATCCTTTCGCGGAAAAGCTCCTGCTCGAGGCGTGCCTCGAAATCATGGCCAAGGACTGCGTCGTTGCGATTCAGGACATGGGTGCCGCCGGCCTCACCTGCTCCGCGGTCGAGATGGGCGCGAAGGGCGATCTCGGCATCACACTCGATCTCGAGAAAGTGCCGGTGCGCGAAGAAGCGATGACGGCCTACGAGATGATGCTCTCCGAAAGCCAGGAGCGCATGTTGATGGTGCTCAAGCCCGGTAAGGAAGCCGAGGCGGAAGCCATCTTCAAGAAATGGGGCCTCGACTTCGCGATCGTCGGCTACACCACCGATACGCTGCGTTTCCTCATCCGCCACAATGGCGAGGAAATGGCCGATCTCCCCATCAAGGAACTCGGTGATCAGGCCCCCGAATACAATCGCCCCTTCACGGAGTCTCCGAAGCTCCCTGTTCTCGACGCCGCTTCCGTTCCCGCGCCGACCTCGCTCGGCGATGCGCTTGGAAAGCTCGTGGGCTCGCCCGACCTCTGCTCCAAGCGCTGGGTCTGGGAACAATACGACCACCTCATTCTGAACAACACCGTGCAACGTCCGGGCGGCGATGCCGCGGTGGTGCGCGTACAGGATGGCCCGAAAGCACTCGCGCTCTGCACCGACGTGACGCCGCGCTATTGCGAGGCCGATCCCTTCGAAGGCGGCAAGCAGGCGGTCGCCGAATGCTGGCGCAATCTTACCGCCGTGGGCTCGACCCCGCTTGCGATCACCGACAACCTCAACTTCGGCAACCCCGAACGGCCGGAGATCATGGGCCAGTTCGTCGGCTGCATTCGCGGCATCAAGGAAGCCTGCCTCGCGCTGAATTTCCCGGTCGTGTCGGGGAACGTCTCGCTCTACAACGAGACGCAGGGCCGCGGCATCCTGCCGACCCCCACCATCGGCGGCGTCGGCCTCCTGAAAAACTTCGAACAGTCCGCGACCCTCGCCTTCAAGGCCTCCGGCGAGGCGATCCTGCTGATCGGCGAAACCCGTGGGCATCTCGGCCAGTCGGCTTATCTCGCGACGTTGTTCGGCCGCGAGGAAGGCGCACCGCCGCCGGTCGATCTCACGGCTGAAAAGCGCCACGGCGATTTCGTCCGCGACCTGATTGCGAAAGGCCGCGTCACCGCCGTGCATGACTGCTCGGACGGCGGTTTGCTGGTCGCGCTCGCGGAAATGGCCATGGCCTCCGGCATCGGCGCCAAGCTCGAAGCCGCACCCAGCGGATTGCCAGCGCACGCGTTCTGGTTTGGGGAAGATCAAGCGCGCTACGTCCTGACCGTCCCGGCAGCGGCGGCCCCGGAAATCGAGAGCGCCGCCAAGGCCGCCGGCATTCCAGCCCTGCGCCTTGGCGTCACGGCCGGCGAGCAATTGACCTTGCCCGGAGAAAACCCAATATCAGTCGCAGAACTGAAACAACGGCACGAATCCTGGCTGCCGGATTACATGGCGGGTAACGGCTAGCCCCGCCTTTTTGAGGTGAACGACGATGGCAATGGAAGCGGTGGAAATCGAGCGCCTGATCAAGGAGGCCCTTCCCGACGCTTCCGTCGAAATCCGCGACCTCGCCGGCGACAACAACCATTATGCGGCCACGGTTATTTCCAATAGTTTCAAGGGAAAGAGCCGCGTACAACAGCACCAGATGGTGTATGCGGCCTTGAAAGGTCAGATGGGCGGCGTGCTTCACGCCCTCGCACTACAAACCGGCACCCCGGAAGGGTGATTTCAGGACATTGAAGACTGCCATGAGCATTCAGGATTTCATCAAGAACGAAGTGACCTCGAACGATGTCGTGCTCTTCATGAAGGGCACGCCGCAGTTCCCGCAATGCGGCTTCTCCGGTCAGGTCGTGCAGATCCTCGACTATGTCGGCGCGCCCTATAAAGGCATCAACGTGCTCGACTCCGCCGAGCTCCGCCAGGGCATCAAGGACTTCGCCAGCTGGCCGACCATCCCGCAGCTCTACGTGAAGGGCGAATTCGTCGGCGGAGCGGACATCGTGCGCGAGATGTTCCAGTCCGGCGAGTTGCAGACGTTCCTCAGCGAAAAGGGCGTCAGCGTCGGCGCGCGGGCGTAAGTTTCTGCCGTCGTCCCGGCCAAGCGGCGCGAATGCGCCGCGCGAGGCGTAGGCGAGGACGCCAAGACGAGCACGCAGAATGAAAAAAGCCGCCCCACAGGGCGGCTTTTTCTTTTCGGATCGTCGCGCGGAAAGAATTAGCGCGAGTAGAATTCGACCACCAGATGCGGTTCCATCTGCACCGGGAACGGCACCTCGGTCAGCACCGGCACGCGGGTATATTTCGCGGTCATCTTGGTGTGATCGGCGTCGATGTAATCCGGCACGTCGCGTTCGGCGAGCTGGGTCGCTTCCAGCACGAGCGGAAGCTGCTTCGACTTTTCCTTGATCGACACGACGTCGCCCGGCTCCAGACGCATGCTCGGG
This sequence comes from Pseudomonadota bacterium, assembly GCA_963205465.1. Taxonomy (GTDB): domain Bacteria; phylum Pseudomonadota; class Alphaproteobacteria; order Rhizobiales; family Xanthobacteraceae. The sequence goes on from CAUJKG010000271.1 coordinate 4,646, forward strand.
ATCGTCGCCTTCTTGCCGTTCACCAGCACATGGCCGTGGTTGATGAACTGGCGGGCGGCGAACACGGTAGAGACGAACTTCGCGCGATAGACGATGGCGTCAAGGCGGCTCTCAAGCAGACCGATCAGGAGCGCGCCGGTGTCACCGCGGCGGCGGACCGATTCTTTATAGATGCCGAGGAACTGCTTCTCGGAAATGTTGCCGTAATAGCCCTTGAGCTTCTGCTTGGCGCGCAGCTGCACGCCGAAGTCCGACGGACGGCCCTTGCGGCGCTGACCGTGCTGGCCGGGGCCATATTCGCGGCGGTTGACGGGGCTCTTCGGGCGGCCCCAGATATTTTCGCCCATGCGGCGGTCAAGCTTGTGCTTGGCCGAGTGACGCTTCGACATCGCAAATCCTCTTCGCGTTGGATTGCGCCCTCCTTTGCGGACCCAACTGGGCCAGCCGACAGGCGAACTTCCGAGCGCCGGAACTGACCTGAAGCCAATTCCGATTAGGAAGGCCGCCACGGGTGCGGGAAGTGCGTGGGGATAAAGGGTCGGACGGACCCTGTCAAACGGCCTCCCCGGCCGGCTCGATCCCGAAGGATTGCAAGGACTTGGCAAGCGCCACTCCGGGCGCCTTCCCGCTCGTGAAATGCGCCCGGATCGGCGCGGTCACCATCGGGCCGGGAGTCGGCAGCAGGCTCGCAACCCGGCGCGCGATCGCGGGCGCCGGATCGATCCACTCCACTGGCCAGGGGGCGAGCTGCTTCAATCGCCCGAGCAGCAGCGGATAATGGGTGCAGGCCAGCACCACCGTATCGGTCTTGCGCCCGTCTTCGCGAAACGCAGGCGCGATCTCCGCGGCGATGCGGTCGTCGGCCGCCTCTTCCCCGCGCAAATAGGCTTCCGCGAGCGGAGCGAGGTGAGCGCTGCCGACCAGATCGACCTGGCAGTCGCCGGCGAATTCCTCGATCAGCGCGCGGGTGTAATCGCGCTTCACGGTGCCCGGCGTCGCCAGCACCGAAATCCGCTTGGTCTTCGACTGCGCGCAGGCCGGCTTGATCGCGGGCACGGTTCCGACGAACGGGATCGAATGTTTGGCGCGCAACACGGGTAGCGTGAGCGTGGACGCGGTATTGCAGGCGATCACGGCAAGCGACGGCCGATAGCGGGCAATCAGTTCATCCATCACGGCGGAAACCCGCGCGATCAGCGCCTCGTCTTCCAGCCGCCCGTAGGGAAACACCGCATCGTCGGCGGCATAGACGAGGTTCAGATCGCGCCGGCTCGCCGCAATCTCGCGCAGAACCGTGAGTCCGCCGAGGCCGGAATCGAACACCAGCACGGTCGGGTTTAGGGGAATCGATGCGGCTGCGGTCATTTCGTAGTTTGTAGCGCGACACGGTCATTGGCGTCATGCCCGCGAAAGCGGGCATCCAGTAACCCCTTTGGCCGCTGTGGTTACTGGATTCCGGGTCTCGCTCCGCATGGCGGATTTATCCGGCTTGCGGGCTCCTGGATGCGAAGTCGGATAAACCCGCCTCCGCTCGCCCGGAATGACGAATTCACTTCAACTGCACGCGGAACGTCATCGATGACCCGACGATGATCGTGTCCTGCTGGATGTGCCGCTGGCGGTTGACGTTCACGTTCATGGACTCGAGCCGGCATTCGGTCGCGATGGTTTCCTTCAGCACCGTGCATTCGCGGTCGGCGATACCGTAAAGCGCGCGCCGCGCGACTTCCTGCGCCTTGACCGCCTCCTCGCCGTCGCCGAATGGCCCGGGCACCGAGTAGTTAACACTCACCTGCACCCGCACTTCGCGCGGGCTCAGGTTACTCTGTGCGCTCGCAGATACGGTGGTGGCGACAAGAAATCCGAAACAAACAAAACGAAACATGCACGCGCTCCCTTGTTTCGTTCTTCTATAGTTCGTCGCATGTTCCACGCCGATTAATGCGATAGACGAAATTTCTGCGATCCGATTCAGGAATGGGTAGGAGAAGTTACTTTCATCGCTTCTTCTATGCGAGAGAGCAGCACTTCGAGTTCCTGCTCGTTCGAATTTATCTCAACCAGGCGATAGTTTCGCGCGCGCAGCCACTCCTGTTTGGCGTGACGCGTCGCGCGCGCTGCTTCGTCCTCGTCCACCGGCACGACCTCGATGATCAGGCGCAAGGGCTGCGCCAGAAAATCCGTCACATGCGGTCCGATCGGCACGTTGCGCTTGAACTGGCCCGCGAAACGCCGGTCGTTCGTCAACGCGCGCCAGAGATTGCGCTCGAGTTCCGTCGGATTGCGGCGAAGCAAACGCGCGAGCCCTTTGCCAGGCGCGGTGCCGCTCGCCGTCGTTGAGCCCTGCTTGTTCAGCAATTCGCGCAAGAGCTCGGCTTCGCCGCCGCGCAGGATGCCGCCGGTCGCGGGGCCCTTCGCGCCCTGCGCCAACGTGCGGATCACCCCGTGCAAGGTCTGGATATCCTGCTCGGTCGGCTCGAGTCGCAGGAAGATGTTGCGCAGGTTCACGATCATGTTCTCGCGTTTTTCCGGCGGGCGGAAGAACTCGTGCTGCTCGAGCGCATTCACCACCGCGGAAAAGAACGCTTCGAATTTGGCCTTGGCCGCGGGCGGCGAGAAGTTCGGCGTCTCGAACGGCAGCGCATTGCCGGAAGCAAGCTTGTAGAACTCATAGGCGCAGATGATCACCGCCTGCCCCAGATTGAGCGAGGCAAATGCCGGGTTCACCGGCATGGTCAGGATCTTGTCGGCGAGCCCAACCTCATGGACTTCTAGGCCATTGCGCTCACGGCCGAACACGAGTGCGGCCTTGTTACCGGCTTCGACATGCGGATAGAGATCGCGCGCCGCCTGCTCGGGGCCGACGACCGGCTTCACCTGATCGTGCTGGCGCGCGGTGGCCGCGATCACGAACGAGCAATCGGCAATCGCCTCGGCCAGCGTCTCGTAGAGTTTGGCTTCCTCCAGAATCCTGTCGGCACCGGAGGCGGTGCGATGCGCGCCGGGATTGGGCCAGCCGTCACGCGGCTTGACCAGCCGCAGTTCGGAAAGGGCGAAATTGCCCATGGCGCGGGCCACCGAGCCGATGTTTTCGGCCAGTTGCGGCTCCACCAGCACGATCGCGGGGCCGGCCCCTGCGACCCATTGTTTCGTCTTGTCCGTTCCTGCGCCTGGCATGCAAAAAAGCCTGTAATTCCCGCTGATTTCGCGACCAAGGTCGGCTTCCGCCGCCTATGTGCCGATGCTATAGCGACCCCCTGATCGGCGGGCCACTCCGGCCCGCTGTTTCCTGCAAATTTCCGCGCTTTCAGGGGAGCCTCATGGCGAAAATCAAGGTCAAGAATCCGGTCGTCGAGTTGGACGGAGACGAGATGACACGGATCATCTGGCAGCTCATCAAGGACAAGCTGATCCATCCCTACCTCGATATCGACCTGCTCTATTACGATCTCTCGATCGAAAAGCGCGACGAGACCAACGACCAGATCACGCTCGACGCGGCCGAAGCGATCAAGCAGCACGGCGTCGGCGTGAAGTGCGCGACCATCACGCCGGACGAAGCGCGCGTGAAGGAATTCAACCTCAAGCAGATGTGGAAGTCGCCGAACGGCACCATCCGCAACGCGCTCGGCGGCGTCGTCTTCCGCGAGCCGATCATCTGCAAGAACGTCCCGCGCCTGGTGCCTGGCTGGACCCAGCCGATCATCGTCGGCCGTCATGCCTTCGGCGACCAGTATCGCGCCACCGATACCCTGATCCCCGGCCCCGGCACGCTCAAGCTCGTGTTCGAAGGCAAGGACGGCAAGAAGATCGAGAAGAACGTCTACGAATTTCAGAGCTCCGGCGTCGCGCTCTCGATGTTCAACCTCGATCAATCGATCCGCGATTTCGCCCGCGCTTCGTTCAACTACGGCCTCGCGCGCAACTACCCGGTCTATCTCTCGACCAAGAACACCATCCTCAAGGCCTATGACGGCCGCTTCAAGGATATCTTCCAGGAAGTGTTCGACGCCGAGTTCAAGGCGAAGTTCGCCGAGAAGAAGCTGGTTTACGAACACCGCCTGATCGACGACATGGTCGCGGCCGCGATGAAGTGGTCGGGCGGCTATGTCTGGGCCTGTAAGAACTACGACGGCGACGTGCAGTCCGACACCATTGCCCAGGGCTTCGGTTCGCTCGGCCTCATGACCTCGGTG
>CAUJKG010000272.1 GCA_963205465.1 Pseudomonadota bacterium
CTGGCCTTCATGTTCGAAACCCGGTTCCGTCAGCGCGTGACCAAGTACGCGGCGACTTCGCCGGCCTTGCAGGACGACTACATCGACTGCTGGTCCGGCCTGAAGACGCACTTCGACCCGAAGCAGCGCGAGCCCAAGTGAAGAAACAGAAAAAGTAAGGAAACGGAATAAAGTAATGAAGCTCGCTTCCCTGAAGGAAGGCCGCGACGGCCAGCTGATCATCGTGTCGCGGGATCTCACCCGCTATACCGACGCTACCGCCTCGCTCCAGGTCGCCCTCGAGCATTGGGAGGAAGCGGAGCCGGAGCTGCGCGAGATCGCGAACGCGCTCGAAGCCGGCAAGATCGACTCGGCGCCCTTCGATCCCGCCGATTGCGCGGCCCCCTTGCCGCGCTCCTTCGGCTGGGCCGACGGTTCAGCTTACGTCAATCACGTCGAGCTCGTGCGCAAGGCGCGCAACGCCGAACTGCCGGCGAGCGTCTGGACCGACGCGCTGATGTATCGCGGTGGCTCGGATCGCTTCCTCGGACCGCGCGAGCCTTCGAAATTCGCCGATGCCGCGTGGGGCATCGACTTCGAAGCCGAAGTCGCGGTGATCGTCGATGACGTGCCGATGGGCGTTTCCGCGGAAGAAGCGCGGAAGAAGATTCTGCTCGTCATGCTCGTCAATGACGTGAGCCTGAGGAACCTGATCCCGGGCGAACTCGCGAAAGGCTTCGGCTTCTTCCAGTCGAAAGCGCCGACCGCCTTCTCTCCGGTTGCGGTAACGCCTGACGAACTTGGCGAAGCGTGGGATGGCGGCACGCTCAACCTGCCGCTGCTCTCCTATGTGAACGGCAAGCCGTTCGGGAAACCGAACGCCAAAACCGACATGACCTTCGACTTCGGCAAGCTGATTGCGCATGCCGCGCGCACGCGGCCGCTTTCGGCGGGTATGATCGTCGGCTCCGGCACAGTGTCGAACAGGGACGCCGATGGCGGCCCGGGCCGGACCATTGAAGACGGTGGCGTCGGCTATTCCTGCATTGCCGAAATCCGCGCGGTCGAAACCATCCGCCACGGCAAGCCTTTGACCCCGTTCCTGTCCTTCGGCGACCGCGTGAAAATCGAAATGCTCGACGCCAAAGGAAACTCCATCTTCGGCGCAATCGATCACGAAGTCGAAAAAGCCGGCTGAGGCATACGCCGAGGCGTTGCTACGATCCGGCGATTTCAGGAATGCGCTCGGCGGGGGGCGTATTGCGGGAGCGCCCTACTCTCGGCAATCCATCGATGACGACCATGCCGATGCCGGGAAGGTCTCCGAGTTGGACCGCCTCCAGAAGATTTTTCCCGGCCGACCCCTGCGGCTTGTCCATGAACGCGAAATCGGCGGCGCGTCCAACCTCGATAATTCCTGCATCGAGGTTGCGCATCCGCGCCGTGTTTCCGGTCGCAAGACAGAAAGCGGTTTCCGCCGCGAGATCTCCCATCGAGCTCAGCATGCTGATCATGCGGACGATGCCGAGCGGCTGAACACCCGATCCCGCAGGACTATCGGTTCCCAGGATGACGCGATGAAGCTGATTCATTTCATGCGCCATCCGCAGTGTCACCAGCGCAGCGCGAGAGTTTCCATTATGGACGATCTCCAGGCCCCGCTTGCAGCCTTCGCAAATGCAACGGATTTCGCGATCCGGAAGCGCCGTGGGCCCTCCGTTCAGATGACCGACAACATCGGTATCCGCTTCGAGCACAACCTCGGACGCGATCAACCCCGAACCGGGGATGGAAGGTCCTCCGGTATGGATTGTCGATTGGATGCCATATTTCCGCGCCCAGCTTACCATTCTGCGCGCCGTTGGGCCGTCCTTCACGCCGCCGAGCCCCACTTCTCCGAGTAGCTTGACGCCGGCGGCTGCGAGTTCCTTGAAATCTTCCTCCACCATCTCCGGCTCGATCACCGGAGCGCCGGCATGAATCTTCACGCCGCTCGGTCTGAAGTTCGAGAAGATGCGCTGGGAGGAGATCGCCAGCGCCTTGAGCCCGACCACATCGCGCGGGCGGCCCGGCATGTGCATCTCTCCGGCGGAGATCATGGTGGTGACGCCGCCGTTGAGCGTGGAGTCGATCCAGTTCAACTGGTTCTGACGCGGGGTCCAATCCCCCGCAGCAGGATGGACATGACTGTCGATCAGGCCGGGCGTGAGTGCGGCTCCTTTTGCATCGATGACGAGATGCGCTCCGTCTTGATCGATATCTTTCGACTTTCCGATCGCGGCTATGCGGCCGCCGATCGCAACGATCGTATCCGCATCCAACAGCGGTTCTTCAATCTTGCCACTCAGCAGAAGACCGATATTGCGGATGACAAGCTTATGATCGGGAGCAGTCGCTTCTGAAGCAAGTTCCATCTCTACACTTCCACTGTGCTATGCGTCAGCGCTGGCCATCGTGAACCGAGATCTTCTCCGGCAACAATCCGCCGAGGCGCGAATTCGGGCGCGGGCCGCTCGCCATGCCAAGACCGAACAGGAGTTCGTCTTTCCGCGGCGCATCCCAGATCGTCATTTCAGTTACGAAATGGTGGCCGCGCACGAAGGAAGCACGGATGTGGCCGAGCGGGATCATCAACCGTGCGCCGGGTCCGCCCATCGACTTCAGCGCGGGCACAATTGCTTTTGGACCGCCAAGTGCATCGCGCATCGCCCAGCCGCCCGCCTCATGCCAAACGGCGGCATGTTCGATTTCCCCGTCCTCTCCCACCATCATGCCCTTGCCGTAGGATTCGATATTTTCCTTGCCGCCCATCAATTTGATCAAGCCATCCGCAAGCTCATGCCCGAGCGCACGCAAGGCCGATTGAAACGGAATGAGGTCTTCTTCATAGCGGCCTGCGAATGGATTTCGCACCACAGCCATCGCCACGCCGACAACAAGTTCCTTTTTCAGAACTGGGCCGCGGTCATGAAAAACCGTTTCTTTGCAGTATTTGACCTTGCGGACTTCATAACCAGCCATTTTCAAGCTCCTCAGCTATCCAGTTGAAACGAAATAATGCGGCCCACGCCGTCTTCGCAGCCGATTGCGATCGCCGCGCCATCGGACTTCCATGTCATTGCCGAAACGGGAGCGCCGCTCGCGTTCTTCAAAAGCATTTCTGCTTCGTCTTCGATCCGGATCAGAAGCACGGCGCCATCGGCATAGCCGACCGCGGCAACCGCATGCTGCGGATGACAGGCGACCGCAGTCGCTTCCGCCCTGTAGCCCGCCAGCAGCACCGGAACATTGCTCAGCGGATTTTGCGCCTGGCGCACCGGCCACAACGCCAGATAGCGCGAGCCGCTGCTCGCGAGCCATTGCCCGGTCGAAGACCAGCTCACCGAACGCACCGCGCCCGAATAGCCATCCATTACATGCTCGCCGCCTTCCCGGAGACACCAGCCATGCAAAGCGGGATCGCGCATTCGCGTCACGACGAAATCGCCTTCGGGATGAAAAGAGATGCCGGTATGCATCCCTTCGAATTGCAACGTCTTCTGCGCGCCACCTTCACGGCGCTCTAGGAGCGTCACGCCGTTATAATGCGCGACACCAAGATGCGCTTTTGCAAAAGCAAGACCGCCTGCAGTGGATGGGAGATCGATCTCGTATTGCGCTTTGCCGGGCGCGCGCAGGAAGACTTGCTTGCCGGCTGCCCAGGCAATCGAGCCGTCGGCATCCGCCGCGACATGATCGATCCAGCGGCGTTTGTTGTCCGTGGCAATCAGATTTGTTTCACCCGCAGGCGAAACCGCAATGATGCGGCCATCGTCTCCGCCTGCCACCAGAAATTCGCTGCTGCCTGCCGTCGATAGGAGCGAGCCTTCGAACAAGGCCAGCTTCTTTTCTTCCGCATTATGCCCGAACAGCAACAGATCGCTGTTTCCAAGAGCGAAGACCGCAGTATCGCCAATAAAATGAATGCGCTCGACCGCGGCATTTGCTTCGATCTTACGAATGCCTTCGACGTAAAATTTCTCTGCCGCGTTCATGAAGACCAAAAGTCAAATCCCGGCGCCTTGTCCGGCGCCGGGATTGAGCTGTCCGGCTTAGTCCCTGAGGCCGAAGGCCAGCGGACGAAGCGGCGCGCCGGTCGCTCCACGCAGGCGGATCGGAGCGCCGATGAAAGCGAACTCGTAAACCTTGTCCCGCGCCAGATCTTCGAGATTGAGGCATTCGATCTGCGGCAGGCCGGCCTCGGTCAGGAAGTGGTTGTGCACCGGCAACCAGTTATTTTCGAAGTTCGAGGGCGTGTGCTCGACCGCCTCGTTGTCGGCGCCGACAGTCACGATGTTGTGGCTGGTGAGCCACTTCGCCGTTTCCAAAGAAACGCCCGGGCTGTCGCCGAACACCTTGGTGCCGTCAGGCCAGTAGCGCATACGGCCGGTGCGAAGGAGCGCAACATCGCCCTCGCGCAACTCGACCTTCTGCTTGGCGAGCGCCTGTTTGCAGTCGTCGATCGTGATCGCGTAGGAAGGCGGCAAGCACTCCAGGCCCTTGCTGGTCGCAACGTCGATCAGAACGCCGCGGGCGATCAGGGGAACGATCTGCTCAGCACCATTCTTCTGCCAGCCGCGGCTGCCGAGATGCTCGTCCGCATCATAGCCGTTGTAGATTTCGCGGCCGTAACCGAAGTGGTTGAGCGAGTCGATATGGGTGCCGGTGTGGGTGTACATCAGGATGACATCGCCCGAATAGCCGCAGCACAGGTTGTTCGCCTTGCCCTGGCCGTTCAGGTTGTCCACCACCGTACCGCGCGGCGTGTGCGTCATGTACATCTGATAGGCGGGATCGCCGGCAGCCTGAAAGCTCGGCATGCCGACGAAATAATCGACGCTCAGATCGTAAACGCGCGCGCCATCGACGCGCGACATGATCGCCGCGCGCGATTTCGCATCGATGCGATTGAGCTGGCCCTTCTGATCTTCCGGGCCCCAGGGGCTTTTGCCGACCTTCGGCGGCGTCTCGTAACGAAGAGCCATGGCGGACCTCTTACTTCACCGTCGCGTTGGAGAACTCGTAGTCGCAGACCGCGCGGTCGGCGAACATCGGCGTGAGCTTCTCGACGACTTCCTGATGGAACGGATGATCGGAATAGGTCTGCAGCGCTTCGAAGGAATCGAAGTCGCAAACCAGGCCGTAGTGCCAGAGGCCGCCCGAGTTGCCCTCTTCGCCGTGATGCTTGTCCAGCGTCCAGGTGCGGATGCCCGGCACCTTTTTCGGCAGCTCATTCAGGATACGAAGGATTTCCTTCGGATCCGCGCCGTCCTTCACTTTGTACAGGAAGATGTGACGTACCATTGCAGTTCTCCCGCCTGTTTCACGAAATCGACCCCGAAGGCCGGAGCGGCCGCCGATCGTCGCTTTCCAGTTTCCTTTTGTATCGTATATTTCTATATCGAACTATGTCAAACGCGGGCTCGGCGCGCAAAACCCGGTTTTTCGCGGAAGATTCTTGCCGGAACCCGCCGTTCGCGGCCGCGGCGCGCTGCAGCATCCACCTGCTCTAGCACTGCAGATCCGGCGTCCTTCGCATGCGCTCATGGCGCATGAAACGAAGTGGCGCAGCGCGCGCGGTCCCGCTGCTCAAATAGCGGGCTGAGCGCCTTGTGGCCCTGGGGCGGCAACGGATATATTTCGCAATCAAATTAATCCTTCACCTTTGCGCACGCGCGACCGGACTCCTGATCCATGCTTTCCCTCAAACAACGACAAGCTCTTTCGCTGGACGCCCTCGCCGCCGATCTCGCAAGCGGCAAGATCACGAGCCGGCAGCTCGTGGAGGATTGCCTCGCGAGGATCGAGAGCGATCAGGGCGAAGGGCAGCGCGCGTTCATCGCGACCAATGCCGCCGGCGCGCGCGCTGCCGCCGATGCGCATGACAGGCTGCGGAGCGCGGGATACGCTCCCTCACCCTTTGCCGGCATTCCCATCTCGCTGAAAGACCTGTTCGATGTGCGCGGCGAGCAGACGCGAGCCGGCTCGATCGTGCTCAATAACGAGCCACCCGCGAAAGAAGACGCGCCCGCCGTAGCACGGCTACGAAAGAGCGGTTTCATTTTCATCGGCCGCACCAACATGACCGAATTCGCCTATTCCGGTCTCGGTCTCAATCCCCATTACGGAACGCCGAAGAGTGTCTGGCAACGCGAAGCAGGCCATGTACCCGGTGGCTCCTCTTCCGGCGCGGCGATTTCGGTCGCGGATGCGATGGCGCACGCCGCACTGGGCACCGACACGGGCGGCTCGTGCCGCATTCCGGCAGCCTTCAACTATCTCACCGGCTATAAGCCAACCGCGCGCCGCGTGAGCCGGCAAGGTGCGCTCCCGCTGTCCACCAGCCTCGATTCCGTGGGCCCTATCGCGCGCACGGTTTCCTGCTGCTCGACCCTCGACGCGATTCTCGCCGACAGGCCGCGCCGCGCCGCACGCAAGCGCGAAGCCGACCAGATTCGCATCGGCGTGCTCCGCTCCGTCGTGGAAGTGGGTATCGAGCCTGCGGTTTCCAATGCCTATGAGGCGGCGCTCAGCAAGCTTTCCAAAGCGGGCGTGAAAATCGAGGACTTCGAGATGCCGGAGCTCGACGAGCTTTCGGCGCTCGGAGAGCACGGCGGTATTCCTGCAGCGGAAAGCTTCGCGTGGCACCAGGCGCTGCTGGATAAAAACGCAGATCAATACGATCCGCGCGTGAAGTCGCGAATCTTGCGCGGCGCGGAACAGTCCGCCGCGCATTACATCCGCACGCTGGAGCGCCGGAAGCGCTTCGTCGAGCGCGCAACCCAACAGATCGGGAAGTTTGACGCAATCGCCATGCCGACCGTTCCGGTACTGCCGCCGCTTATCAGCGCGCTTTCAACTGACGAAGAATATACGCGGGTCAATCTTCTGGTGCTGCGCAATCCGGGGATCGTAAACGTCATGGACGGTTGCGCGATCTCGATTCCGGTGACCGCGCCGGACAATCCGCCGGTCGGCCTGATGCTGGCATCGACGCATGGCCGGGATGCCGAACTTTTCGCTATCGCGGCAACGGTCGAACCGATCGTAGGAGTGTAGGCAGCCGTTCAGCGGGCGTCGAAGTTGACGCCTTTGATCACGCCGGGCCGCGCGCCGATCTCTTTTCCCCAGCGGTTCAAGTGCTGGAGCCCTTCGCAAAGCTGCGGCATCAACTGATTGCAGCGCAGGAATACGGTGTAGAGCGCGAAGTCTATGATGGTGACCTCATCACCAAAGCAGCAACGCTGCTGCGAAAGCCTTTCGTCCCAAACCGAAAGATAGTGGCGCAAGCGCCGCTCGAGAATCTTCTGCGAAGGCTCGTGCGGCTCGGGCGAACGGACCAGCGCAAGCAGCGCGCTGAACGTCATGGATACGTCCGTCGCGACATTCATCAAGGCATCGTAGAACGGACCGAAAGCCGCTTCGTTCGCAGGCAGATACTTCCCTGTCTTTTTGCCGAGATACAGCAGAATCGCCGCAGACTGGGCCACCTTCAGCGGCTTGCCCCCGGGACCATCGGAATCGATGATCACGGGGATCAGCCCCATCGGATTGAGTGCGAGATAATCCGGACCGGTGTGTTCGCCCTTCGCAAGATCGACCAACCGCAGTTGATACGGCAACCCGCATTCATCCAGCATGATCTTGGCACGCATGCCGTTGCTGGTCGCCGCCGCGTAAAGTTCGATCATGGCTTTTCCTTAAGCTCCCTCTGCACGCAGCAGAAAACCGCGCCCCGTTCCGCTTCTTGTACGATGCGCGTCAAACGCGATCCAGTTTCAAATTCTCGCGCAGCGTCTTTC
>CAUJKG010000273.1 GCA_963205465.1 Pseudomonadota bacterium
GCACCGAGATGCCTTCGAGGAAGGTGATGATCGCGGCGGGCCGGCCGCCGAGTTCGCCGAGCGTGTTGCCGTTTTTGTTTTTCACCGGCTGCGGGCACTTCAATCCGCGCGCGGCGCAATGTTCCATCAGGCCGATGAAGAAGGGCAGGTCTTTCGGATCGACCCGCTTTTCGTAAAGCGTCAGGAAATAATAGCCGCGGTTCGTGTGCAGCATGTAGTTCGTGTTCTCGACTCCTTCTGCGATGCCCTTGAAGGACATCAGCTCGCCGATGTCGTAACCGGCAAGGAAGGCGTCGAGTTGCTCGTCGCTGACTTCGGTATAGACGGCCACGCGCTTACTCGGCTGCGTAAATGGCGGGCCGGTAGCGCGGCTTGGGAATCGGCATTTTCTTTTGTTTGGCCGTTGCAAGCCAAGCCTCTACCGCGACTTCGAGCTCGCGAAGGGCATCCTCGGGCGTGTCTCCCAGCGCGGAGCAGGACTTCAGGTCCGGGGCGTCGGCAACCCAGGACTTGTCTTCGTCCGACCAGAATAAATTGATGTGGTACTTGCCCTTCATTTCTCGCCGTCCAGACTCAAACCGTAGGTTTCGACCATATCAAGAAATTGACGAACTTGATAAGGCTTCGCTTCTTTTCCGCGCGGCTGCACCGAGAGCGGGCGATCGGCGCGCGGATGAACATAAATGTGATGGCTTCCGGCAATTCGATCGAGTTCGAAGCCAAAGGCTTTCAGCAGTTTTTCGAAATCGCGAAACGGGAGTGTTTTCGATCCCGCCAGCACTTTCTCCAGAACTCGCTGCGGGCGCACCATTTTGTCTGCACCTACTCCGCAGCCGTATCGCGTAGTTCGCGCGGCAGCGGGAAGAACACGTCTTCCTGCGGGCCGGCATAGAGATCGACCTCGACCGCATAGCGCTTCGAGAAGGCGGCGATGATTTCTTCGACCAGCACCTCCGGCGCGGAAGCGCCCGCGGTAATCCCGAGGCTCGCGATGTTACCGAACACCTCCCAGTCGATATCGTCTGCGCGCTGCACGAGTGCGGTGGCGCGGCAGCCCGAACGCTCCGCGACCTCGCGCAGGCGCTGCGAGTTCGACGAGTTCGGCGCGCCAACCACGATCATCGCGTCCACCTGGGGCGCCACGTTCTTCACCGCTTCCTGCCGGTTGGTCGTGGCGTAGCAGATGTCTTCCTTGTGCGGGCCGGTGATCGCGGGGAAACGCTCTTTCAGGATCGCGACCATCTCCGCGGTATCGTCCACCGAGAGCGTGGTCTGCGTGACATAGGCAAGCGCTTCGGGATTTTTCGGCTGGATGGCACGCGCGTCTTCCGCGGTTTCGATCAGCGTGACAGCGCCCGGCGGCAACTGGCCCATGGTGCCGATGGTTTCGGGATGGCCGGCGTGGCCGATCAGGAGAATTTCGCGGCCGCGCTTGGCATGCACCATGGCTTCGCGATGCACCTTGGTGACGAGCGGGCAGGTCGCATCGATCGCGAACAGCTTTCGCTGGTCGGCTTCGGCCGGCACCGACTTCGGCACGCCGTGCGCGGAGAAGATCACGGGGCGGTCGCCGTCGGGAACCTGGGTCAGTTCCTCGACAAAAATCGCGCCTTTCCGGCGCAGGCTTTCGACCACGTATTTGTTATGCACGATCTCGTGGCGGACATAGACCGGGGGCCCGTATTTGCGCAGCGCCTGCTCGACTGCGTCGATCGCGCGCACCACGCCGGCGCAGAATCCACGCGGCGCGCACAACAGCACGCGCAGGCGGGGCAGGGCGGAACCGGGCGAAACATCCATAAATTTCAAGCCTTTGTCGCGCCTTGATCGGCGAGAGCGGGGTGCCTAGTCAACCTTTACCCCAAACGCGCGTTGATTTGGACCGGGCACCCCCTTATATAGGCGCCAACCCCGGTCATCTCATGGACGTTTTTACCGAGGCTCCGCTATCGAAAAATAGCGGCGGCGCTCGCGAAACCGTACCCGGATGACGATTGTTTATGTAACGCGGTAGAGGCGCGAAAATCATGTCGCATACGCCGTTAATGCCCAAGGCCACTGCCGTTTGGCTGGTGGACAACACCTCGCTCTCGTTCGATCAGATTGCCGATTTCTGCAGGCTTCACCCGCTCGAGGTGAAGGGCATCGCCGACGGCGAAGTCGCGCAAGGCATCAAGGGCCTCGACCCGGTGGCGAGCGGCCAGCTCACCCGCGAAGAGCTCGACGCCGCGATCGCGGACCCGAACCACAAGCTCGCCATGGCCGACGCCAAGGTGCGCCTGCCGGAGCCGAAGTCGAAGAAGGGCCCGCGCTATACGCCGGTCTCGAAACGGCAGGATCGTCCGGACGCGATCCTGTGGCTCGTGAAGAATCATCCCGAGCTGAAAGACGCGCAGATCATGCGTCTGGTCGGCACCACGAAATCGACCATCCAGTCGGTGCGCGAGCGCAAGCACTGGAATTCGCCGAACCTCGCCGCGCGCGATCCGGTGATGCTCGGCCTTTGCTCGCAGATCGATCTCGACAACGAAGTGCGCCGCGCTTCCAAGGGCCGCGTGGTCGAGGCGCAGGAGCCTTCGCGCACGCTGCTTCCCGCCGAACAAACCACCGCGCAGCCGGAGCCGGATGCGAACGAGATGCCGGTCGATGATCGCAAGGGTTCGATCGACGGCGATAACGTATTCGCGAAGCTCGGCGGCATGAAGCGGAGCGAGTCGTAATCCCGCCATTCCGGACGCGCCGTTAGGCGCGAACCCGGAATTACAAAAGAAAAAGCCGGGCGTTTGCCCGGCTTTTTTTTCTTTTGGTGCACTACTCCAGCGCTTCGTCTTTCACGTCGACGATATAATTCAGCGCAAGCCGCCCGCCGTCGGGGAAAATCGTTTCGCCGGTGACGTAGCTCGCGTCGTCGGAGGCAAGGAACGAGGCGATGCTTGCGACTTCTTCCGCGCCGCCGATCCGCTGCAAGGGAGTGCGCGACAGCAATCGCCGCTTCGCAGTCTTGTCTTTCGCAATGCCGGCAAGAATGTCGGTCGCGATCGAGCCGGGGCCGATCGCGTTCACGCGGATGGCATAAGGCGCAAGCGACAGCGCCATGACCTTGGTGAGCTGCTGCACGCCGCCTTTGGAAATCGAGTAAGGCACCTGGTTCGGAATCGCGACGACCGAATTGATCGACGACATGTTGATGATGGCGCCGGGTTTGCGGCCTGCTTTTGTCTGCGCGACCATTTGTTTCGCCGCGGCCTGGCCCGCGAGAAACGAACCTTTCAGGTTCACGCGGATCACGCGGTCGAAGTCGGCTTCCGTAATGTCGAGAAAGTCGGCGGTGTGGATGATGCCGGCATTGTTGACGTGAATGTCGAGCGCGCCGAATTTCGCGACCGTTGCCTTGATGAGCGCATCGACGGCGTTCGCATCGCCGACGTCGGCGGCGATGAAATGCGCGTTCGCGCCGAGCGCTTTCGCGGCTTCCGTGCCTGCCTTCTCGTCGATATCGGAAAGCACGACCTTCGCGCCGTCCGCGAGAAAGCGCGTCGCGATGGCCAGCCCGATGCCGCGCGCAGCGCCGGTGACGAGCGCAATGCGGTCCGCAAGCCGGTTCATTTCGATGCAACTTTCATCGGCGGGACTTCGAAGGCCGCCATCATGCGGTTCCAGCCGTTGATGACGGTGATCGCCCAGCTTAGATCGACGATTTCAGCTTCCGAGAAATACGCGCGCGTGGCCTCGTAGAGTTCGTCGGAGACATGCGAATCTGCGATCAAGGTGAGGGCTTCGGTCCAGGCGAGGGCGGCCTTCTCGCGCTCGCTATAGATTCCGGCCTCGTCCCATGCGCTCAGCATCAGTAACCGGTGATCGGTTTCGCCGAGCTTCCTTGCCTCCTGCGCATGCATGGCGAGGCAGAAGGCGCAGCCGTTGATTTGTGAAGCGCGGATTTTCACGAGTTCGAGCAGCGTCTTCTCGATGCCGCTGTTCTGCGTGTGATCGGAGAGCGCCTTCATCAGCTTGTAGGTTTCGGGAGCGGCTTTTACCGGGTTCGGGCGATTGCTCATCAGCTTGCCATTCCCTTCGTCTGCAGTGCGGCCTTGATTTCGTCCAGCGTAGTCGGATCGTCGATGGTCGCTGGCATCGACCATTCCTCCTTGTCCGCGATCTTCTTCATGGTGCCGCGCACGATCTTGCCCGAGCGCGTTTTCGGCAGGCGCTTGATCACCATCGCGGTCTTGAAGGCGGCGACCGGGCCGATCTTGTCGCGTACCAGCGCGATCAGTTCCTTCTCGATCGTATCGTCGGGCTTGTTGACGCCGAGCTTCAGCACCACGAAGCCGACCGGCACTTCGCCTTTGAGCTGATCGGCAACGCCGATCACCGCGCATTCGGCGACATCCGCGTGCGAGGCGAGCACTTCCTCCATGCCGCCCGTGGAAAGGCGATGGCCCGCGACATTGATGATGTCGTCGGTGCGGCCGAGCACATAGATATAACCGTCGGCGTCCTTGTAGCCGGCGTCGGCGGTTTTGTAGAAGCCGGGAAAATCTGCGAGATAGGATTCGTGGAAGCGCTCGTCCTGCTGCCAG
This sequence comes from Pseudomonadota bacterium, assembly GCA_963205465.1. GTDB lineage: Bacteria > Pseudomonadota > Alphaproteobacteria > Rhizobiales > Xanthobacteraceae. Next base: position 4,581 of record CAUJKG010000273.1, read on the forward strand.
AGCGTGGGCAAGCATCCCGGCGGCAGCGGCAGCTTGATGACGATATTGCCCATCTTGCCGGTTTCGACCGGCTTGCCGCCGTCATCCACGATCTGCACGTCGTAGCCGGGCATCGGCACGGTCGGCGAGCCGTATTTCACCGGCAACTGGCCGAGCCCTATCGGATTGCCGACGATGGTCCAGGCCGTTTCGGTCTGCCACCAGTGATCGATCACCGGCACACCGAGGATCTGCTCCGACCATTTCACCGTGTCGGGATCGGCGCGCTCGCCTGCGAGAAAGAGCATGCGGAATTTCGACAGGTCATAGTCTTTCACCCGCTTGCCTTCCGGGTCTTCCTTCTTGATCGCGCGGAACGCAGTCGGCGCGGTGAAGAGTGCGACTGCGCCATGCTCGGAAGCGACGCGCCAGAACGCACCGGCGTCCGGCGTGCCGACCGGCTTGCCCTCATAGACGATCGAGGTGCAGCCATGCAGCAGCGGCGCATAGACGATGTAGGAATGGCCGACCACCCAGCCGATGTCGGACGACGTCCACCAGACCTCGCCTTCCTTGATGCCGTACATTCCCTCCATCGACCATTTCAGCGCGACGGCGTGGCCGCCGTTATCGCGCACGACGCCTTTCGGCTTTCCGGTGGTGCCGGAGGTGTAGAGAATATAAAGCGGGTCGGTGGCCTTCACCGGAACGCATTCGGACGTTCTGTTTGCGGCGAGTGCTGCCTCGCGCAAGCTCGCCCAATCCCAGTCCCATCCGTCTTTCATCTCGGCGCGCGCCTGCGGGCGCTGCAGCAGGATCACGGCTTCGGGTTTGGATTCCGCCATTTCTATCGCGGCATCCAGCAACGGCTTATAGGGCACGATGCGGGTGACCTCGATCCCGCAGCTTGCGGTCAGGAGGAGCTTCGGCCTTGCGTCGTTCAGCCGGGTCGCCAGTTCCTTCGGCGCGAAGCCGCCAAAGACGACCGAGTGGATTGCGCCGATGCGCGCGCAGGCGAGCATCGCCACCAGCGCTTCCGGGATCATCGGCATATAGATGACGACGCGGTCGCCTTTCTCGATGCCGAAATCGCGCAGGATCGCGCCGAACGCGGAAACTTCGCGCTGCAACTCCCTGTAGGTGATGTTGCGCTTGGACTGCGAGACCGGGCTGTCATAGGCGAAGGCAATCTGGTCGCCGCGTCCGCCTTCGGCATGGCGGTCGACGGCATTGTAGCAGGTGTTCATCACGCCATCTGGAAACCAGCGGCCGTAAACTCCGGCGCTGCCGTCGAAGACCGTCTTCGGCTTCTCGATCCAGTCGATCGCTTCCGCCGCCTCGCGCCAGAAGCCTTCGGGATCGCGCTGCCAGCGCGCATAGACGTCCGGGTAGCGGCTCGCGGTCGGCATATCCATCGTTTCTTCCCCGAATGCTTTTGATTTTACGGGGATTGTCGCCTTCGCGCGCCGCTTGGCAAGAGCGGTCTTGGTCGCACTTTTTGCCGTTCCGGCTTCGCTGGCGCGGGGACGACAGGAAGGTCATGCGTCTGTGCCGTAGCTCTTGCTCGCGCGCTTCTCTATAACCCGCGCCGCATGTTTCCCGCCGATCCCGCATTCTGGCTCGTCGCCGTCATCGCTGTGATCTGTACCGGCCTCGCCAAAGGCGGGTTCGCCGGCGTCGGCATGGCTGCGACGCCGTTTCTGGCGCTCGTGGTGCCGCCGCTGCAGGCGGCTGCGATCATGCTGCCGATCCTGATCATGCAGGATGTGATCTCGCTCTGGGCGTTCCGCAAGGAATGGGACCGCTGGAACCTGCAGGTGCTCTTGATCGGCGGGGTCATCGGCATCTGCATTGCCTGGGCGCTTGCCGCCTATGTGTCCGACGCGCTGGTGAAGCTCATGATCGGGGTCATCACCTTCGTATTCGTCCTGAACCAGTGGCTCGGCTTGGTGAAGCGGGCAGCCGATGCCCTAAAGCCGAGCGCGGCGAGCGGGGTGTTCTGGGGCATTCTGTCCGGCTTCACGAGCATGCTCGCGCATGCCGGCGCGCCGCCCATGAACGTGCATCTGTTGCCGCAGCAATTGCCGAAAATGGTCTATATCGGAACCGTCACGATCTATTTCGCGTCGGTGAACGCCATCAAGGTGGTGCCGTTCTTCCTGCTCGGCGAGTTCACGCAATCGACGCTATTGATCGCGCTCGTGCTGATGCCGTTTGCGGTTCTGACCAATCTCTGCGGTATCTGGATCGCGAAGCGGATTCCGGAAGCGTTGTTCTATCGGCTCGCCTATGTGCTGATGTTTCTGGTTTCTCTGGAACTCATCCGCTCCGGCGTGACGACCATGTTCTTCTCCTGAAGATTTTTTTCTGAATACGTCACGTTTCTGACCGGAACCTCCAAAAAGTTTTGTCTTCGCCCTGTTTTTGCCGAACCAAGTCGCACGCGCGCAGTTAGCCGTGGGGAAGGCAAACCGAATTCTGGAGGATGTGAGGACATGAAAATCATTGCACCATTCGCGACGACCGTAGCCGCTGCGGCATTGCTGACGGCAGGCGCCGTCGCACAGACCACGCCGCCTGCTACCAATACCACTCCCACCACGCCGCCCGCGCAGACGCAGACCACGCCATCGACGACGCCTGTTGCCTCGATTACGCAGCAGAGCGCCAATCAGTGGCGGGGTTCGCAACTGATCGGTCTCAACGTCTATAACGATCAGAACGAGAAGGTCGGCGACGTGACCGAGCTCATCACCAACAGCAACGGCCAGGTCGAGGCCATCGTGGTAGGCGTCGGTGGCTTCCTGGGTATCGGCCGTCACGACGTCGCCCTGCGCTGGGAGGATCTGCGCTTCGTCAACGAACCGCGGCCTGCCGCCACGACGCCCGCCGATAAGCGTGCGCCGAATGCAGCGACACCGCCGGCAGCGCCCGCTCCGAATGCCGCGACGCCGCCCGCTGCGACGCCACCGGCTACAGCGCCGGCCGCCAGAACGAACACCAATCGTGAGGTTCCGGATCACGCCGTCATCAACATGACGCGCGATCAGCTCAAGGCGATGCCCGCGTTCAAATATGCGAGCGATCAGTCCTAACGGCTGTCGTTATTGTGCAAAGGCCCGCCGTCACCGGCGGGCCTTTTTCTTGTTTGTGTGGTCGGTTCAGGCGTTCAGCCGATCCGCAATACTTTCGGCGGCGTCGGCGCCAAAGCCTCGGCCCCGGTCTCGGTAATCAGCACGGGATATTCGAGGCGCATGCCCGCGATCGGCGGCTCGTAATAATGCGTGCCGAGCGCGATCACCATGCCGGGTGTAAGAACGTCGTCGCTGGATGCATTCATGAACGGCCGCGTGCGGGCGCAAGTACCCAGTCCGTGACCGAACAGCGGCAATCCGTATTTCGCTCCGTTCTCGCTCTTCTTGAATGTCGCGACGCCGGTCGCGACGCAGTCGCGCACCGCGCGTCCGGGTTTCAGGCTTGCCATGAGCGCGCTCACGGTATCCTCCCAGCAACTGATGGCGCTTTGCTGCGCGCCGCTCGGCTTGCCGAAGAAAACCGGGATGGAAAGATCCGACATATAAAGATCGATCAGAGGATGCAGGTCGATCACGACGAACTCGTTGCGTTCGATCTTGCGGTCGGTGCTTTGCTGCGTCACACCGCGCAGGAAGGCGGTGCGTTCGCCGGCTCCCACTTCGGTGCCGCCGGTCACCGACCAAGCCCAGGTGCTGCCATGGTCGCGGATTTCCGCCTCGACCACGCCGGCAATATGGTTTTCGGTAACGCCTTCGCGGATTGCGCGCACGCCGGCGTGAAAGCCCTTGTCCGCGACGTGCGCGGCAAGGCGCAGCCGCTCGATCTCGGCGGGCGACTTGATCAGCATGACGTCGTCGACGAAGCGAACGCCGTTTTCCAGATCGGCCCCGGACAGCATTTTCTGCAGTTCGATGAACTCGCCTGCCGTCAACATGCCTGGCGCGATTTGCGCAGCACCGGGATGCGACAGATCGAGGCCGATCGTACCTTTCGCGGCCCCAAGCGCATTGAGGCGCTCCGCGATCAGCGTGATCAGTCCCGAGCCGTAAAAGTCGTGGATCGGGTGCGGACAGCCTTCCGCGCGGATGCGCTCCGAATCCATCGCCCAGTAGAGGACTTCGCAGTCCCCCTTCGCGGTGACGATCACCGCGCCGCGCCACGGCATGAAGGTGCCGCAAAGATAATGGAGCGAAGCCTGCCGCGTGCCGACATAAGCGGATGCGCCGCTTGCCTGCAGACGGCCGGCAACGGCGCGCACGCGCGCGCCGAAGTCGATTTTTTCCATGACCGTTACTCGATGCTGAGCTTCGCGCCGCGAACGGCGAGCGCCCATTTGTCGGTTTCTTCCTGGATGAATTTCGCGAACTGCTCGGGCGTGGACGCGACGGGTTCGGCGGCCTGCGCGACGAGCTTCTTTCGCACGTCCGGGTCCTGCAGCGCCTTCGCGATCGCGTCATAGAGCTTGTCGACGATCGGCTTCGGCGTTCCGGCAGGCGCGACGATCCCGATCCAGCCATAGGCGCTGTAACCCTTCAGTCCGGCTTCGGCGATGGTCGGCAGTTCGGGAACCACGGGCGAGCGTTGCGCGCCGGTGACGGCGAGTGCCCGGAGCTTGCCAGCCTTTGCCAGCGGTAGCGCAGTCATCATGGAATCGAACATCAGATCGGCGCTGCCGCCGACGACATCGAGCAATGCGGGCGCGCTGCCCTTATAGGGAATGTGCGGCGCGTCGAT
>CAUJKG010000274.1 GCA_963205465.1 Pseudomonadota bacterium
TTGCAGGAACTGATCCTCGCGGTCTGGCTCGAGATGAAATACTCGAAGAACCAGATTCTCGAGCTTTATCTGAACCGCGTTTATTTCGGGTCCGGCGCTTACGGCGTCGAGGCCGCAGCACAGCGCTATTTTGGCAAGTCCGCGCGCGCGGTGACCCTTTCCGAAGCGGCGATGCTGGCGGGCCTCGTGCGCTCGCCGTCGCGGCTTGCGCCCACGCGCAATCCGGAACTTGCGCAACAGCGTGCGTTGCTCGTGCTTGCGGCCATGACCGATGCGGGCTTCATCACCGCAGAGATGCAGAAGATCGCGCAGACCCGCCCGCCAAAGATCGCGAGCAATCGCGGCCCCGGCTCGTCGGGCTATGTCGCCGATTACGTGATGGACGTGCTGAACGATTACGTCGGGCAGTTCGACGTCGATATCACCGTGCAGACCACGATCGATCCGGCGCTCCAGGCCGCGGCCGAGCGCGCGTTGATCGAGGAGCTTGCAAAGAACGGCGAGAAGTTCGGCGTGAGCCAGGGCGCGATCGTGGCGATGGATACCAACGGTGCAGTGCGCGCGCTGGTCGGCGGCGTCAATTACAATGACAGCCAGTTCAATCGCGCGGTCTCCGCGAAGCGGCAGCCCGGTTCGGCCTTCAAGCCGTTCGTTTATCTGACCGCGCTCGAGCGCGGCATGACGCCGGATACCGTGCGCGACGATGCGCCGGTGCAGGTGCGCGGCTGGCGGCCGGAGAACTTCTCTCATCAATATTATGGCCCGGTTTCGCTCCAGACCGCGCTCGCGCTTTCGCTCAACACCGTTGCGGTCCGGGTTGCGCTCGAGGTCGGTCCGGCGGCGGTCGCGAAAACTGCGCAGCGTCTCGGCATCGTTTCCGAGTTGCAGCCCAATGCCTCGCTCGCGCTCGGCACCTCCGAAGTGTCGGTGCTCGAACTGGTTGGCGCTTACGTGCCCTTTGCCAATGGCGGCATCGGCGTGATCCCGCATGTGATCACGCAGGTGCGCGACGCCAAGGGCAAGATCCTCTATGCGCGCTCGCAGCCGGGTCATGGCCGGGTGATCGCCCCGCCGCATGTCGCGCAGATGAACCGGATGCTGCAGGAAACCCTGACGACCGGCACCGCAAAACGCGCGTCGATTCCGAACTGGCCGGCTGCCGGCAAGACCGGCACCAGCCAGGATTATCGCGATGCCTGGTTCGTCGGTTACACCGGCGCGCTTGTCACCGGCGTATGGCTCGGCAATGACGATTCATCGCCAACCAAAAAAGCTTCCGGCAGTAACATGCCGGTCGATGTCTGGAATCGCTTCATGCGCGTGGCGCACGAGAATATGCAGCCGGTCGAATTGCCGGGTCTGGATCAGCGCTATCGCGATCAGCCGCCGCTGCCGCCGGCCGAAGTGCAGAACAACCGGCCGCAGGACGAGCGGCAGGCCGATCGCGGCTTCGATGGCTGGTTTCTGGACCGGCTGTTCGGCATCCGCCGAAACTAGATTCTGGTTTTGCCGTATCGATGCAGGGTGTTTCCCTGCGCGTTGAGCCAGGCTTCCGCGCGTCTGCGATCGGGCGTCATGGCATCGAGCAGGCTCCAGAAGCGCTCCGAATGATTGAGTTCGATGCGATGCGCGATTTCGTGGGCCGCGAGATAATCCAGCACGAAGTCCGGAGCGAGGATCAGCCGCCACGAATAAGACAGCGATCCGCTTTCCGAGCATGAGCCCCAGCGCGTTGCGGAATCGCGCAGGCCGATCCTGCCGATGCTGACGCCGATGCGTGCCGCGTAAAAGCGGCTTCTCTCCGTCAGCGCTTTTTTTGCTTCGCGTTTCAGGAAATCGCTCACCCGCCGCGCGATATGGGCGGCGTCTCCCGTTACGCAAAGAAGCGCGTTGCCGGTCTCATCCTGTTCGACCCACGCAGTGCCGCGCGCTGAGGCGCGGTGCTCGATCCGGTGCGGCACCCCGCGAAACGGGATCATCTCGCCGGAAGCAAAGGGCACGGCGTCAGGGAGCTGCGCGAGTTTGGCGGCGATCCAGGCGGCGTTCTTCTGCGCGAAGTGATGCGCGTCGGCGAGGCTGCCGCGCTTGGGCATGGTCAGCACCACGTCGCGATAGGCGTTGCGCACGCGGATCGTGTAACGCCGCGCCCGCGGATGCCGCAGGATCGCAAGCTCGAACGCGCGCTCGCCGGAGAAGACCGTCATCTTCTCCGCCGTCGGCTTCGCCTGTCGATTCAGAAAACCAAGAACCCGCATCGCGCTGAAGTGATTCGCCCGCACAGGAGTAAGGCAAGCCCCCGCGGCGAAATTGCGCAAGCGTCTTTCTATGCCCGCGATTTCCCGTTCGAAGCCGCGCGTGACCCGTCGGCGTAGTTCGCATTGTTGGACAGCACGAAGTCGGCGATGCGCGGCGCGATCTCCGCGCGGAAGCGCGAGCCGTTGAAGACACCGTAATGGCCGACCTTCGGCTGCACGTAATGGATCTTCTTGTCGGCGGGAATATTGGGGCAAAGCGCGTGCGTCGCCTCGGTCTGGCCGAGACCGGAAATATCGTCGTTCTCGCCCTCGACGGTGAGCAGCGCGGTGCGCCGGATCAGCGACAGATCGACGAGCTTGCCGCGATGGCGGAACGTTCCCCTCGGCAGGTCGTGATTGACGAATACCCGCTCGACCGTCTGCAGATAGAACTCCGCAGTCAGATCCATCACCGCGAGATATTCGTCGTAGAATTCCTGATGCTTCTTGGCGGAATCGCCGTCGCCGTCGACCAGATGATTGAAGAGCTCGCGATGCGCCTCGACGTGCCGCTCGAAATTCATGCCGATGAAGCCGCCGAGCTGCAGGAAGCCGGGATAGACTTCGCGCATGAAGCCCGGGTGCGGAAACGGCACCTTGGTGATGACGCGCGTGCGGAACCATTCCATGCCGCGTTCTTCGGCCAGCTTGTTGACGGCGGTCGGGCTTTTGCGCGTGTCGATCGGTCCGCCCATCAGCGTCATCGTGAAGGGGACGTAAGGATCGTTCTCGGCTTCCATGCGCGCGACTGCGGCAAGCACGGGCACCGACGGCTGGCAGACGCCGATCACATGCGCCCCGATGCCGAGGAAGTGGAACATGCTGATGACGTAATCGATGTAATCGTCGAGATCGAACGGACCTTCGGCGAACGGCACCATGCGCGCGTCGGTCCAGTCGGTGATGTAGACTTCATGGTCGGGCAGGAAGGCTTCCACCGTGCCGCGCAGAAGCGTCGCATAGTGGCCCGACATCGGCGCCACAATCAGGAGCTTCGGCTGCGGGCGTTTCGGCGCATGCGTAAAGTGGCGCTCGAAATGCAGCAATCTGCAGAAGGGCCGCTCCCATACCGGGTGGATCGTCACCGGCACGCGCTCGCCGCCGACCAGCGTCGAATCGATCTCCCATTCCGGCTTGCCGTAGCGGCGCGTGGTGCGCTCGAAGAGCTCGGCCGCCGCCGCCATATTCTTCCCGAATTCGGTCTGCGCGAGCGGATTGAGCGGGTTCTTGAAGTAGAGGCGCGTGGCGTCCGCGAGCGCGCGCGACGGATTGAGCGCCGCCTGGCCCCATTCGTAAAACCAGTAAAGCGGGGACGAAAGAACGGGACCCGCCGGTTCAGCGATCTCCGGCGTGCTGCCAAATTGACCAATCGGCATGGTAATCAGGGTCCCTTCCGCCAATTTATGTTGCAGCGCGGAACCCTGTGACGTTTTTGTGGCGACGTCAATCCGGGCGGCTATTCCCCCACGCTCATCAGCGCGCCGCTCCGCTTGGACGCATGCATGAGCCGCATGAAGCCCCAGCCGGCCAGCGAGATCCAGAACAGGTTCAGCCCGAGCGCCCAGAGCATCAGGTCGCCCCGGAACGTCTGTTCCAGGACCAGCGCCCGCATGCCCTCGAAGACCGCGGTCGGCGGCAAAGCCCAGGAAATTGGCTGCAGCCAGGCCGGGAGCGTCGCCACCGGGTAGTAAACGCAGGTTAAAGGCAGGAACAGGAACATAATCGACCAGGTCAGCCCCTCCGCACCGAGGCCGTTGCGCAGCACGAGGCCCGCGCAGAGGAGCCCGATCGCCCAGCTCGTCAGCAAGAGGTTCGCGAAGAATGCGCCGAGCGCGATCCCGAGCCCCCAGAAATTGAAGCCGAAGAAGAACATCGCAAGAAACGTGACCGGCACCACGCCGATGACCAGGCGGATCAAGCTCATCGTGATCATGGAAAGCACGAACTCGACCGGCCGGAGCGGCGAGATCATGAGGTTCGCAAGATTGCGCGACCACATCTCTTCGAGGAACGAGAACGAAAATCCGAGCTGCCCGCGAAACAGAATGTCCCACAACAGCTCCGCGGCGAGGAACGTGCCTGCAGCATTCGCCAGCACGCCAGTCTGCTTCGCCATGAAGCTTTGCAGGAAGCCCCACATGATCATCTGCACGAGCGGCCAGTAGATCAGTTCGAGGAGCCGCGGCCAGGACGAGCGCAGGAGATACCAGTGCCGCATCACCATCGCGAACACGCGCGAGAACGAAGGAGAGGACGAAGTCACTCCGCTGCCTCCGTGCTTGCCTTGCCGCGGCCGCGCGCGACGTCGA
>CAUJKG010000275.1 GCA_963205465.1 Pseudomonadota bacterium
CGCTGTTCTTTCTCGACCTCGACGGCTTCAAGGACATCAACGATACGCTCGGCCATCCGGTCGGCGACGAGTTGCTCGCCATGGTGGGCGAGCGGCTGGAAGGCATTCTCGGTTCGAAGGGCATGACGGTGCGCTTCGGCGGTGATGAATTCGCGGTGCTTGCGCCGATTTCGCAGACTGAAGAGATCGGGCGCATCGCAGAGCGCATCATCGAAACCGTACGCCAGCCGGTCGCTGCGGGCGAGCATGTTCTGCATGTCGGGGTCACGCTCGGCGTTTCGCTTGCGCCTGAGCACGGCTCGGAGCCTGAGGAACTGCTGCGGCGCGCCGATATCGCGCTTTACAAAGCGAAAGCGGAAGGGCGGGGCAGTCACCGCATCTTCGATCCGGCCGACGAAACCGTGCTGCAGAACCGCCGCGCGATCGAGCGCGATATCGAGCGGGCGATGTGGCACGACGAGTTCTTCACGCTCTACCAGCCGCTTTATTCGGCGGACGGCGAGCGCCTCGAAAGCGTGGAAACGCTGGTGCGCTGGCAGCATCCCGAGCGCGGGCTGGTGCCGCCTTCGGACTTCATCCATGTTGCGGAGAAGTCGGGCCTCATCATGAAGCTCGACGAATGGGTGCTGCGCAAGGCGTGCGAACATGCGCTGCTGTGGCCGGACATTTCGGTCGCGGTGAACATGTCGCCGTCGAATTTCCGCCACTCCAACCTTGCCGAACGTGTGAAGCGAATCGTCGAGGAAACCGGGTTCGACCCGCGCCGGCTTGAGATCGAAATCACCGAAGGCATGCTGCTCAACGCGAACGAGGAAGTGCTGTTCGACCTGCAGGAGCTGCGCGAGTTCGGCATCCGCTTTGCGATCGACGATTTCGGCACCGGATATTCTTCGCTGGGCTATCTCGGCAGCTTCCCGGTCGACAAGATCAAGATTGACCAGAGTTTCGTGCAGAACCTCGGCGTCCGGGAAGATGCGGCGGCAATCGTCGAATGTGTCGCGCTGCTTGGCCGGGCGCTCGGCCTCGTCGTCACTGCGGAGGGCGTCGAAACCGCGGCGCAGCACCGCTTCGTCCGTGCGGCGGGCTGCCAGCAGATCCAGGGATATTATCTGTCGAAGCCGCTGCGGCCGGCGGAAATCGAGAAGCTCGCGCAGAAGCCCTCGCCGGAACGGCAACGGGCGTAAGCCTGATCCTGAGGAGCGATGGAGATGTCGGGCAAGCCCGGCATCTGATGCGCGCTCCTCACCATGAGGATTTCGTCACTCCACGATCAACGCGGAAGCAGCCGCACGCAACGAGGCGTCGCGGCGGCCTGCGATCAGGCTCTGTCCGAACACGAAGGCGTAAAACAGAAACGCTTTCGCCTCGCTCTCCTTGCTGCCGAGTTTTGCAAATAGCGCAGCCACCCGCGCAAGCCGTTCTCCGTCGACCATCGCGACCGCATCGGCGGCGCGGCTATCGGCGCGCGCCAGACCGCGGATCGCAAGTTCTATAGCCAGGCCCTGCGCGTGCGGACCGCGCGCATAGAGATCGATCAACCGGTAGAGCAGTGAGCGCGGGTCGTCGTCGTCCGTGGTTTCGTTCCGGATTGCGCGAACGCGTCCTTCCGCCCAGCGGATGAACATCGCGCCAACGAGCGCGTCGCGATCCGTGAAGTGCCAGTAGAAGCTGCCTTTGGTCACGCCGAGGGTCGCCGCGATCGGTTCCACCCGGACGCCGTCCCAGCCGTGCGCCGCGAGTTCCGCAAAAGCGGCGGCGATCCAGGCGCGTTTGTCGAGGCGCGGCAATTTCTTCGCACGAGGCGTTGGCATTGCTGATTTCTAGCGCGTTGACTGAGAAATTACCATACGCTACCGTATGGAAAATTCGATAAGACAAAAAGATACGTTCACGAGGAGGAGGCGGATGGCGGGCGCAAGCTCGCGCGGCGGCGCTGTGCGCTTCGAGCCGCGCAATCCGGCATGGGAAGAACGATCGCGCGAGATATTCGAGCGGCAGAGCTTCATGCGCATGATCGGCGCGCGCATCGCGCGGCTGGAGCCGGGCGCTTGCGACGTCGCCTTGGCGTATCGTGACGATCTCTGTCAGCAGAACGTCTATCTGCATGGCGGAGCGATCACTTCGATTGCGGATACGTCTTGCGGCGTCGCGGCTTCTACCTTGATGCCGGAGAGTGCAGGCGTGCTCACCGTCGAGTTCAAATACAACATGATGGCGCCGGCTGCCGGCGAGCAGTTCGTGGCGCGGGGGCGCGTGGTGCGTCCGGGGCGGACGCTCACCGTGGTTGAGAGTTTCGTTTACGCAGTAAAGGACGGTGCCGAGAGCGAGATCGGCCGCATGCTGGCGACCATGATGTTTCTGGAAGGCAAGGGCGACATGCAGGGGACGGCCGCATGAGCGTTGCGACTACTTATTTCGGCACAGTCTATCCCGGTGAGACCGATCACATGGGGCACATGAATGTCGCCTATTATGTGCAGAAGTTCGATGCCGCGACCTGGAATTTCTTTTTCAATCTCGGCGTCACGCCCTCGATGATGCGGGAGACCTCGATGGGCATCGCCGCCGTCGAGCAGGTACTGAACTACAAGAAAGAAATGATGCCGGGCGATCTCATCGAAATCCGCACCAGGATTCTCGATATCTCCGACCGCAAGGTGCGTTTCCGTCACGAAATGACGGATCGCGAGAGCGGGCAGATGGCGGCGACCTGCGAGCTGCTCTGCGTGTGTTTCGACCGCACGGCGCACAAGTCGCGCGCATTCCCTTCCGAAGTGCTTGAGAAAGCGAAGGCCTCATTGTCGGCCGCGCAAGGAGCATCGTGATGATTCCCAACCGTTCTTCCGGGCTCGACTTTGCCCTCGGCGAAACCGCCGACATGCTGCGGCAGACCACGCTCTCGTTCGCGCAGAAGGAAATTGCACCGCGCGCGGCTGAGATTGATGCGACCAACAAGTTTCCGCGCGATCTGTGGCCCAAGCTCGGTGACCTCGGTCTGCTCGGCATTACCGTCGAAGAAGAGTTCGGCGGTTCCGGCCTTGGCTATCTCGAACATTGCGTGGCGATGGAGGAGATCAGCCGCGCTTCCGCCTCGGTCGGGCTTTCTTATGGCGCGCATTCCAATCTTTGCGTGAACCAGATCCGCAAGAACGCCAATGACAACCAGAAGAAGAAATATCTCCCCAAGCTGATTTCCGGCGAGCATGTCGGTGCACTTGCGATGTCGGAGCCCGGTGCCGGTTCGGACGTCGTGAGCATGAGAACGCGCGCCGACAGGAAGGGCGACCGCTTCATTCTCAACGGCAACAAGATGTGGATCACGAACGGGCCGGAGGCCGATACGCTCGTGGTCTATGCCAAGACCGATCCGGATGCGGGTCCGCGCGGCATCACCGCGTTCCTGGTCGAGAAGGGCATGAAGGGGTTCTCGACCGCGCAGAAGCTCGACAAGCTCGGCATGCGCGGCTCTGATACCTGCGAACTCGTGTTCCAGGACTGCGAGGTGCCAGAGGAGAATATCGTCGGCGGGCTGAACGGCGGCGTGCGCGTCTTGATGTCCGGTCTCGATTACGAGCGTGCGGTGCTTGCGGCCGGCTCCACCGGCATCATGCAGGCCTGTATCGACGCCGTGATCCCGTATCTCCACGAGCGCAAGCAGTTCGGCCAGCCGATCGGCACCTTCCAGATCATGCAGGCGAAGCTTGCCGACATGTATGTGACGATGAACGCGGCCAAGGCTTACGTCTATTCGGTGGCGCGCGCCTGTGACCGCGGCGAGACCACGCGCGAAGACGCCGCCGGTGCGATCCTGTTCGCCGCCGAGAACGCGACCAAGATCGCGCTTGACGCGATCCAGTGTCTGGGCGGCAACGGCTACATCAACGAATACCCCACCGGCCGCTTGCTCCGCGACGCCAAGCTCTACGAAATCGGGGCGGGGACTTCGGAAATCCGCCGCATGCTGATCGGGCGGGAGCTGTTCGAGAAGACGAAGTGATTGCCTTTTGAATAGGCTTATCAAATAGGCTTGGCTCTCGCGCAGGACATGCTAGTCATGCGCCCCGCATGACCGATCCAGACAACTCCGAAGGCGCGCTCGTTCTCTTTTCCGGCGGGCAGGATTCCACCGTTTCGCTCTCCTGGGCGCTGACGCGCTTTCCGCGCGTAGAGACCGTCGGCTTCGAATACGGGCAGCGCCACGGCATCGAAATGACCGTGCGGCCGCGCATCCGCGAAAGGCTCGTGGCGCTCGACCCGAAATGGAAGACGCGGCTCGGCGAGGATCATGTCGTCAACATCGACTCGCTCGGCGCGATTTCCGAAACCTCGCTCACACGAAATGTGCAGATCGAAATGACCACGAGCGGCTTGCCTTCGACCTTCGTGCCGGGGCGGAACCTGATCTTCTTCGCCTTTGCCGGGGCGGTCGCTTATCGCCGCGGGCTCCGGCACATGGTCGCCGGGATGTGCGAGACGGATTATTCCGGCTATCCGGATTGCCGCGACGACACCATCAAGGCGATGCAGCTCGCGCTTGGCCTCGGCATGGACCGGCGATTCGTGATCCATACGCCGCTGATGTGGATCGATAAGGCTGCGACCTTCGAACTTGCCGAGCGTATCGGCGGTAAGCCGCTTGCCGAGATCGTGATCGAGGAAACGCATAGCTGTTACATGGGCGACCGCGCGCACAAGCACGAATGGGGTTATGGTTGCGGCGAATGCCCGGCCTGCCAGTTGCGGGCGAGCGGCTACGAAAAATACAAGGCGGGAGCGCGCAAATGAAGCTGTTGTTGATCGTGGGTGCGATTGTAATCGGGTGGAGCGGTTTCGCGCAGGCGCAATCGCTGAAGCTGAGCGCGGAAGATACCCGTGCGATCGAAAGCTGCATCAAGGAAAAGGAATCGAAGGAGGGCGCCGACCGTTGCATCGGGCTCATCGCCAATCCATGCCTCGATACGCCCGCGGGCCAATCCACGGCGGGGCAGGCCGGTTGCTACCAGCGCGAACAACTCGTGTGGGACGACATTCTGAACGAAACCTACCGCCGCTTGCAGGGACAGTTCGAAGGCAAGCTGAAGACGCAGCTTCGCGATTTGCTGCGCGTGTGGATCGAAGCGCGGAAGCAGCAATGCGAATTCTATCGCGACGTAATTCAGGGCTCGCTCGCGATTCCGATCGGTGCCAGTTGCATGAATACGGAAACCGCGCGGCGTGCGATTTATCTCTTAAGCATTCTCAATATCTGAAAGAACGTCCGATGCCGCTTTCGTCCGAACTGAAACAGACGCTTGAGAAGATTTCGACCGCGACGCTCACCACGGTGCTTTTGAAGAAGGGTGTGCGCTCGAGCTTCATGCGCGGACCGAAGCCGCTGACTGCAGGCACGCTGCGCATCGTGGGCGAAGCCTTTACGCTGCGTTTCGTTCCCGCACGCGAGGACCTTGCGACGCCGGAAAGCTGGGCCAGCCCGCGCTCTACCCGCGGCGCGATCGAAGACATGCCGGAAGGCGTGATCGCGGTCGCGGACGCCATGGGGATTACCAGCGCCGGCATCTTCGGCGACATCCTAGTTGCGCGCATGAAGGTGACGAAGGTCGCGGGCCTCGTCACCGACGGAGCGGTGCGGGACGGCGATGGGGTGAAGGCCGTGGGCTTGCCGTTCTGGTGCGCGGCCGTTGCGGCACCTCCTTCGGTCGCGGGCCTTACCTTCGTGAACTGGCAGGAGCCGATCGGCTGCGGCGGCGTTGCGGTGTTTCCGGGCGACGTGATCGTCGCGGACAACGACGGCGCGGTCTGCGTGCCGCAGAAGCTCGTCGAAGCGGTGGCGAAGGAAGCGGTCGAACAGGAAGCGTTCGAAGCCTGGGCCGCGGAAGAAGTCCTGAAAGGCGTGAAGCTGCTCGGTCTCTATCCGCCGAATGAAGAAACCAAGGCGCGCTACGAGGCGTCGAAACGAAAATAGAAGATTGCCGTCCCCGTTTTTCGCGGGAATGACGAATTAAGATGGCGTCTGATAGCTCATCCAGCTCTTCGTCGGAAAATTATAAAGCTTCCCGTTCTCGCTGACCGAGGGCAGGCAGAGTTCGGCGATCGCTTCGGCCACGACATCAGGCGGCGTCAGCGTCATCGGGTCCTCGCCGGGCATGGCTTTGGCGCGCATGCGGGTGCGGATCGGCCCGGGGTTGAAGAGGTTCACCTTGATCTTCGTGGTCGAGACTTCCGCCGCATAAGTGCGGACCAGCATGTCCAACGCGGCCTTCGAGACGGCGTAGGGGCCCCAATAGGCGGTGGCCTTGTTCGCCGCCCCCGAGGTGATGAAGACCGCGCGCGCGGCGTCGGCCGAGCGCAGGAGCAGGTCGAGCGAACGGATCAGGCGGAAGTTCGCCGTCACGTTGACCTGCATGACTTCGTCCCAAGCCTTCTGATCTACATGCGGGATCGGCGAGAGCACGCCGAGCTGTCCGGCGTTGCCGACCAGAATGTCGAGTTTCTTGAAGCGCTCGTAGAGCGCCTGACCCATGCGGTCGAGATCGTCGAACTTGCGCAGGTCCGCGGGCACCAGCGTCGCCGAGCCGCCGAGCTTCTGGATTTCGTCGTCGAGTTCTTCCAGGCCGCCGGTGGTGCGGGCGAGCGCGATCACATGCGCGCCTTTAGCCGCCAGCGATTTCGCGATCGCCGCGCCGATGCCGCGCGACGCGCCGGTGACGAGCGCGATTTTTCCTTCGAGAGCTTTCGACATTTTACCTCGTCATGCCCGGCCTCGTGCCGGGCATCCACGACTTTACTGCGTTGAAGGTTTTACAGGCGTGGATGGCTAACGCAACTCAGGCTTGCCTGAGTTGCGTACATCAAAACTCCCAAGTCGGATAAATCCGACTTGGGTGACAAGCCCGGCCATGACGACAAATCGTCAGCTCGCCTCGGCAAGCAGCGACAACTGCCGCGGCGCGATCTCGCCGTTCCTGTCGGTGAGCGGGGTGGGGTAATCCCCGGTGAAGCAGTGGTCGGTATATTGCGGGCGCTCGGGATTGCGCTTCTCGTGACCCATCGCGCGGTACAGGCCGTCGATGGAAAGGAAGGCTAGGCTGTCGGCGCCGATATATTGGCGCATGCCTTCCAGGTCGTGGTTCGCGGCCAAGAGTTTGTCCCGGTCAGGCGTATCGATGCCGTAGAAGTCGGGATGCTTGATCGGCGGGCTCGCGATGCGGAAGTGCACTTCCTTCGCGCCGGCCTCGCGCATCATGCGCACGATCTTGACCGAGGTGGTGCCGCGCACGAGCGAGTCGTCGATCAGCACGATGCGCTTGCCGTTGACCGCCGCGCGGTTCGCGGAATGCTTCATGCGCACGCCGAGTTCGCGAATCTGCTGCGTCGGCTCGATGAAGGTGCGGCCGACATAGTGATTGCGGATGATGCCGAGCTCGTAATTGATGCCGGAGGCCTGCGCGAAACCGATCGCGGCCGGCACGCCGGAGTCCGGCACTGGCACCACAACATCGGCTTCCGCCGGAGACTCGCGGGCGAGTTCGGTGCCGAGATTGCGGCGCACCTGATAGACGCTCTTTCCGCCGACGATCGAGTCCGGCCGTGCGAAATAAATGTATTCGAAGATGCAGGGGCGGGGCGCCATTGCGGGGAAGGGCTTGTGCGATTCCACGCCGCGCTCGCTGACGATGATGACTTCGCCGTTCTCCACGTCGCGGATGAACTTCGCGCCGATGATGTCGAGCGCGCAGGTTTCCGAGGTCAGGATCGGCGCACCGTCGAGTTCGCCGAGCACCAGCGGGCGGATGCCCTGCGGGTCGCGCGCGCCAACCAGCTTCTTGTTGGTCAGGCCGACGAAGGCGTAAGCGCCTTCGATCTCGCGGATCGCGTCGATGAAGCGCTCGATAAAACGCGGGCGCTTCGAGCGGGCGAGGAGGTGCAGCACGACTTCGGTGTCGGAGGTCGACTGCATGATTGCGCCGTCCCGCACCAGCTGGCGGCGGATCGAGAGCGCGTTGGTGAGGTTGCCGTTATGGGCGACCGCGAAGCCGCCGCCGTCGAGTTCGGCGAACAAGGGCTGCACGTTGCGCAAAATGGTTTCGCCGGTGGTGGAGTAGCGCACGTGGCCGACCGCGATCGAGCCGGGCAGGCTCTTGATGACGTCGCGCTTGGCGAAGGTGTCGCCTACCAGACCAAGGCGGCGTTCGGAGTGGAAGCGCTTGCCGTCGAAGGCGACGATGCCGGCGGCTTCCTGTCCGCGATGCTGGAGCGCATGCATGCCGAGCGCGGTGATCGCCGCGGCGTCGGGGTGCCCATAGATGCCGAACACGCCGCACTCTTCGCGGAGCGTGTCGCCCATCGCCTGTTTGTCGAGATCGAGGTCGGTTCGGTTCGCCACGCTCATCAACAAGACCCCTGCTGCTGGCGCGTCATTGCTGCGACGCGCGGGTGCTTTCGATCAACTGATTGAAGCCGGCCCGGTCGTTCCGCTTGTAGGCGGGTTCGGCCGGGGTCGTGTTGTTGGCCTGCGAGGAATTCTTGTTGATTCCTCGGTCGGTGCGCCCGGGTGGCGTCGGCGCAGGCGCCGGATTCGGCGTCGTCTCGGGTGCGGGCGTCTGGTCTTCGCCGCGCGGTTTTCTTAAGCGCTGCAAGATGGCGTTTTCGGGATCGTCCGGCAGCACCGACTTCAGCCAGTCGCCGCTGCTCTGCAGGATCGGGCGCGAACGGGCGTTCTTGATCCAGTCGGGCTCGGTTTTGGCCGGCACCAGCCAGGTGAAGAACAGGAAGGCGACGACCATGATGACGAGGCCGCGCGCCAGCCCGAACAGGAAGCCGAGCGAGCGGTCGAGCGCGCCGATGCGGCTGTCGAGCACGAGGTCCGAAATCTTCACGGTAAAGAGCGACACGATCAGGAGCGTCAGCAGGAACAGGCCGCCGACCGCGATGCCGGTCGCAAGCAGATCCTGCTGCACGTACTGCTTTACATAGGGCAGTACGCGCGAATAGCCATAGAGGGTGACGACAGCTGCGATCACCCAGGAGGCGATCGACAGAATCTCACGCATGAAACCGCGGACCATCGCGAGCACGCCGGAAATCAGCATCACGGCAAGCAGCCCGAAATCGAGGACGGTGGGGGTCATCTAGAAACGCGGCTCCGCCTTGAAATTACGACGATTCGAGTACCTGAACGGCCTTCGCGGCACTGCATATAGCCCCTGACATACCCGCCGTCACCCACTGCGGCAATCCTGCCGCCATCCTGTGGGAAGAAGGTGAAAGGCAAGATAAAGCGAAGGTGTTCACAGATCCCGCCGCAGGCGCAGGCGGAAGGGCCGGGAAAGCGCCGCGATCAGGTCGGTGACAACGCTCAGATACACAGCCGCGATCCCCATCATCACGAAGGGATGCGTCAGTAGCCGGACGCCCGTCCATTCCTTGGGCCAGAAACGCCCGCTATAGGCGATCGCCAGTTCCCGCGAGCGGGCCTCCAGGAACCATGGCGGCAGGTCGCGGACGCGGACGAAGAGATCGATCAGCACGACTGCGATCGCGAAAATGAACAAGCCGCGCAGAATACCGAACAGTAAGCCCAGGATTCTGCCCCGCGTCGTGATCCAGGGTGCCATGCCGTAATGCGAGACCCAGGCCGCGATCAGGAAGGTGACGATCGCCGCGCCCAGGAAAACATAGGCCGCCATATAGCGGAACGAAGGGCGCAGCCATTGGGCGACGCCTGCATTGAGCGCGTAGGCGTAAACGATCAGGAGCGCCACCCCGAAGCAGACGAGGCCGATCGCTTCGCGCAGGAGCCCGCGCGCCCAGCCGAGGATCGCCGAGAGGAGGACGATGCTCACGCAGATGGCGTCGAGGAGTGCGAAACGCATGCTAGCCCGCGTCGCGGTTGGCGAGACGGCGGACTTTCTGCGCTGCCGCGCCGATATCCGCGACCAGCGAGTCGAGCGCGCCCACGGTGCGCACGCTCAGGCCTTCGGCGGAATCGCCGCGTCCAGCTTCCGGCACGACAGCGCGGGCGAAGCCGAGCTTCGCCGCTTCCTTCATGCGGGCCGTGGCCTGCGGCACCGCGCGGATCGCGCCGGTGAGCGACGCTTCGCCGAAGTAAACACAGTCCGCGGGCAGCGGCACGTTGTAGAGCGATGAGATGAGCGCCGCCGCAATCGCGAGATCTGCCGCGGGCTCGTTGATGCGCAAGCCGCCTGCAATATTGAGATAGACGTCCTGCTGGCCGAGCTTCACGCCGCAGCGGGCTTCCAGCACGGCAAGGATCATGGAGAGGCGGCTCTGATCCGCACCGACCACGGCGCGGCGCGGCGTGCCAAGCGCGGAGGGGGCGACCAGCGCCTGGATCTCCACGAGCAGGGGCCGGGTGCCTTCGACACCCGCGAAGACCGCGGTGCCGGGCGAGGAGGTGTCGCGGTCGGAGAGAAACAGCGCGGAAGGATTTTCGACTTCGCGCAAGCCGCCGCCCGTCATTTCGAACACGCCGATCTCGTCGGTGGGGCCGAAGCGGTTCTTGATCGCGCGTAAGATACGAAACTGATGCGCGCCATCGCCTTCGAACGACAGCACGGCATCGACCATGTGCTCGACCACGCGCGGTCCCGCGATCTGTCCGTCTTTGGTGACGTGACCGACCAACACGATGGCGGTGCCGCTCTTCTTCGCAAAACGAAGCAGCTGCTGCGCGGAACCGCGCACCTGCGTCACCGTTCCCGGCGCGCTTTCGACCGCCTCGGTCCACAGGGTCTGGATCGAGTCGATGATCGCAAGCGCCGGCGCTTTGCCCTCCGAGAGCGTTGCGACGATGTCCTCGACGTTGGTTTCGGAGGCGAGTTCCACCGGCGCGTCGGTAAGGCCCAGGCGCTGCGCGCGCATGCGCACCTGATCGACCGCTTCTTCGCCGGAGACATAGATCACGCGGCGGCCCTGGCGCGCGAGCGCGGCGGTCGCCTCGATCAACAGCGTGGATTTGCCGATGCCGGGGTCGCCACCGAGCAGGATTGCGGAGCCGCGCACGAAGCCGCCGCCGGTGACGCGGTCCAGTTCCTTGATCCCTGAAGCGATGCGCGGGGCGTCTTCCGACTTTCCGGACAGCGCTTCGAGCTGGATCAGGCGTCCCTTGCGCGAGGTGCGCTGCGTTGCCGGAACCGAAGCCTGTGCCGCCTGCTCCTCGACGATGGTGTTCCATTCGCCGCAGGCTTCGCACTTTCCCTGCCAGCGCGGAGAGACCGCGCCGCAGTTCTGGCACACGAAATTGGAGCGGGCTTTGGCCATGGGGGAACGCGGGATACCGAGTCGGATGCTTGCAAAACAGCCTAGCACGTTTGCGGCGCGGAAATCTTTGCCGCTGGCGGTTATCGGAATACCGGCTCACAATCGGTTCGCTGCCGGAAGCGCAGCAAGACCCATTTCGGGAGGAAATAGATGCCAGCCAGATTTCGACTGCTGATGATTTCGTCCGCTGCCGTACTCGCGTTTTCCTTCGCCGCTCCGGCGCAGCAAAACAACATGAGCTTCTTCGTGACCAGCGCCGGTTCGGGCGACGGCGCGAACCTTGGCGGTCTCAACGGCGCCGACGCGATTTGCCAGAAGCTCGCGGCCGCGGCGGGCGCGGGCAACAAGACCTGGCGCGCTTATCTCAGCACGCAAGGTGCGAACGCGGTGAACGCCAAGGACCGTATCGGGAAGGGGCCGTGGGTAAATGCGAAAGGCGTTACCATCGCCAAAGACGTGGCCGATCTGCACAGCGCGAACAACAACATCACCAAACAGACCGCGCTCAACGAGAAGGGCGAAGTCGTGAAAGGCCGCGGCGACCAGCCGAACCAGCACGATATTCTCACGGGTTCGCAGCCGGATGGCACGGCCTTCACGACCGCCGATGACCGCACCTGCAACAACTGGACGAGCAATACCAAGGGAGCGGCCATGGTCGGCCATCACGATCGCACGGGACTGAACACCGAACCGCCTGCGTTGTCGTGGAATTCGTCGCATCCCTCGCGCGGGCCTGCCGGCGGCTGCGCGCAGAGCGATCTGCTTACCACCGGCGGCAA
>CAUJKG010000276.1 GCA_963205465.1 Pseudomonadota bacterium
GCGCCCGCGGGTCGCCGGCACCACGATTTCGTACACCGCACCGCATTTCGGGCAGAGGATGGGATCTTTCGAAAGATCGTAAAACTTGGCGCCGCAGCTCTGGCAGACGCGCTTGGTGCCGAGTTCTGGTTTCGCCACGCCGTTGGCTCCCTGGAAAAGACGCTCGTGAAAGGCGGCTTCACTTGGACCGCACTCCCAAGCCTGTCAAGGGTCCTGCAAAAGCAGATTTCGCCTTTCGAGACGGGCCCGAACCCGTTGTGCTAGGGACGCGCGTCATGTCGAATTCCTCCGCGCACGCAACAGAGCCTCTCCCCATGTCTGCTGGCAAAAGCCGCTCCCTCGCGGGCCGGCTTCGGGTGCCTGGCGACAAATCGATTTCCCACCGCTCGCTCCTCATCGGTGCACTGACTGTCGGCCGCACGCAGATCGAGGGGCTTCTCGAAGGCGAAGACGTCATCGCAACCGCAAAGGCCGTTCGGGCCATGGGGGCGTCGGTAGCGCGCGAAGGGGAAGGACGCTGGCGCGTGAACGGTCTTGGCGTCGGGACATTGCTTGCCCCCCGCGAGCCGCTCGACTTCGGCAATGCCGGTACCGGCAGCCGTCTCGCCATGGGCGTCGTGGCCGGCCATCCGTTTGAAGCGGTGTTCGATGGGGATGCATCGCTGCGCAAACGTCCGATGCGGCGTATCCTCGATCCTCTGATGCAGATGGGCGCTGAAACGGTTGAACAGGCCGAAGGCGGACGGCTGCCGTTGCGGCTCCGTGGCGCGCGCGAGGTGATTCCCATTGTCTATGAGACGCCGGTGCCCTCGGCGCAGGTGAAATCCGCGGTGCTCCTGTGCGGTCTCTCCGCCGACGGCGAGACCACGGTCATCGAGAAGGAAGCCACGCGCGATCATACCGAGCGGATGCTCGCGCATTTCGGCGCAAAAATTTCTAGCGAGAAGCAGGGCGAACATGGTCGCAAAATCACGCTGCGCGGCCGTCCTGAACTGGTGCCGCAGAAAATCGTAGTGCCTTCGGATATTTCCTCGGCGGCGTTTCCGCTGGTGGCGGCCTTGATCGTGCCGGGCTCCGACATCGTGCTCGAAAACGTGCTGCTCAATCCGCTGCGTGCGGGCCTCATCGAAACGCTGCGTGAAATGGGCGCGAATATTGAAGAAGTGGGCCGCCGCGAGGATGCGGGCGAGATCATCGCCGATCTGCGCGTGCGCCATTCGGAGTTGAAGGGCGTCGATGTTCCGGCAAGCCGCGCGCCCTCGATGATCGATGAATATATCGTGCTCGCCGTGGCCGCATCATTCGCCAAGGGCGACACGCGCATGCGCGGACTTTCGGAACTGCGTGTGAAGGAGTCCGATCGTCTGGCGGCGACCGCCGACGGGCTTCGCGCCAATGGCGTCGATTGCGAAACCTTCGGCGACGATCTTCTGGTCGGCGGCCGTGGCCGTGCCGCAGGCGGCGGTCTCGTGAAGACGCATATGGATCATCGCCTCGCCATGTCGTTCCTGGTCATGGGTCTTGGCAGCGACAAGCCGGTGAAGGTCGATGACGGCGCTTTCATCGCGACGAGTTTCCCGGGTTTTGTCGAGAACATGCGCGCCCTCGGCGCGGAGATCGCAGCGTGATCATCACGGTCGATGGGCCCGCGGCTTCCGGCAAAGGCACGCTGGCGCGGCGGCTCGCACGCCATTACGGCCTGCCGCATCTGGACACGGGGCTGCTCTATCGCGGCGTCGGCTATCTGTTGTTGGAGCGCAATCGCGCGCTGGACGATGCAACCACCGCCGAGGCGATCGCGCAGTCGCTCGATCTGACCAAGCTCGACGCCGACGCGCTGCGCGCCGACCGGATCAGCGAGGCGGCCTCATATGTTGCGGCCATGCCGGGGGTGCGTGCGGCCCTCCTGAAGATGCAGCAGGACTTCGCGCGCCAGCCGGGGGGTGCGGTGCTTGATGGCCGCGACACCGGGACCGTGATCGCGCCCGAAGCCGAGGCCAAGCTTTTCGTGACCGCTTCGCCTGAGGAGCGGGCCCGCAGGCGTCATGTGGAACTCGCAACGCGCCGGGAACCGACCGAATATTGCGAGGTCATTGCCGATATCCGAAAGCGCGACGAGCGCGATTCGGAGCGCTCGGTGGCGCCCCTGAAACCCGCCCCGGACGCCGTCTTGCTCGATACCACCCAACTGGATATAGAAGCCGCGTTCCGGGCGGCCATTGCAATCGTGGAAGCAACCCGGGCGGGCCGGGCGCGATCTTAAAATCGCGCTCTGTATCTGGAGGATCGCCCGCCTTCGTTTTCACGCCAGGCCGGAATTTCCCGGATCGATAAATTCAAGATCCGTCTTATCCGCACGGCGAACCTGCGCCGGCTTCGGCATTTGCCGGGGTTGCCTCAAGCCTTTGGCTCGAGGCCCGTGTGAATCGAGACGCCACCCACATCAAGAACCGGCGCGAACGACGTTTAGGAAAAAGTATGGCTAAGGCTGCTGCCGCTACCGCTACCAAGAATCCGACCCGCGAAGATTTCGCGGCGATGCTCGAAGAGTCCTTCACCCGCAACGACGTGCAGGAAGGTGCCGTCGTCAAGGGCAAGGTTGTCGGAATCGAAAAAGACATTGCCGTCATCGACATCGGTCTGAAGACCGAAGGCCGCGTGCCGCTCCGCGAATTCGCGGGCCATGGCCGCACCGCCGACATCAAGGTCGGCGACGAAGTGGAAGTATTTCTCGATCGCGTCGAAAACGCGCTCGGCGAAGCCGTTCTCTCGCGCGACAAGGCGCGCCGCGAAGAGAGCTGGGGCAAGCTCGAAAAAGCCTTCACCAATAACGAGAAGGTCTCGGGCGTCATCTTCAATTCGGTCAAGGGCGGCTACACCGTCGATCTCGACGGCGCAGTGGCGTTCCTGCCGCGCTCGCAGGTCGACATTCGCCCGATCCGCGACGTCGGCCCGCTGATGCACAACGCGCAGCCGTTCCAGATCCTCAAGATGGATCGCCGCCGCGGCAACATCGTCGTCTCCCGCCGCACGGTGCTCGAGGAAACCCGCGCCGGCCAGCGTCAGGAACTCGTCTCGAGCCTGGAAGAAGGTCAGGTGATCGACGGCGTCGTGAAGAACATCACCGATTACGGTGCGTTCGTTGATCTCGGCGGCATCGACGGCCTGCTGCACGTCACCGACATCGCCTGGCGCCGCGTGAACCATCCGACGGATGTGCTCACCATCGGTCAGTCGGTGAAGGTCAAGATCATCAAGATCAACCACGAAACCCATCGCATCTCGCTCGGCATGAAGCAGCTGCAGGGCGATCCGTGGGAGAACATCTCCGACAAGTTCGTGGTCGGCGCCCGCATGAAGGGCCGCGTCACCAACATCACCGACTACGGCGCGTTCGTCGAGCTGGAGCCGGGCATCGAAGGTCTCGTCCACGTTTCGGAAATGTCCTGGACCAAGAAGAACGTGCATCCGGGCAAGATCGTCTCGACCTCGCAGGAAGTCGAAGTGCAGATCCTCGAAGTCGATCCGGTCAAGCGCCGCATCTCGCTCGGCCTCAAGCAGACCATGGCCAACCCGTGGGAAGCCTTCTCCGAGAAGCATCCGCAGGGCTCCACCGTCGAAGGCGAAGTCAAGAACAAGACCGAATTCGGTCTGTTCATCGGCCTCGACGGCGAGGTGGACGGCATGGTCCATCTCTCCGACCTCGACTGGAACCGCCCGGGCGAGCAGGTCATCGAAGAGTACAAGAAGGGCGACATGGTCAAGGCGATCGTTCTCGACGTCGACGTCGAGAAGGAGCGCATCTCGCTCGGCGTCAAGCAGCTGGGTGGCGATCCGTTCGCTGAAGCCGGCGATCTGAAGAAGGGCGCGGTCGTGACCTGCGAAGTCACCGCAGTGAACGACGGCGGCATCGAAGTGAAGATCGTCGATACCGACATGACCGCCTTCATCAAGCGCTCCGATCTCGCGCGTGATCGTAACGATCAGCGCCCCGAGCGTTTCGCGGTCGGCGAGAAGGTCGATGCCCGCGTGACCCTGTTCGACAAGAAGGCCCACAAGGTCGGCGTGTCGATCAAGGCGCTCGAGATCGCCGAAGAGAAGGAGGCCGTTGCGCAATACGGCTCGTCCGATTCGGGTGCGACGCTCGGCGACATCCTCGGCACCGCGCTCAAGCAGCGTGAGAAAAAAGAAGACTAAAGGCGAGAAGCCTTTCAGTCTTGGCAAACGGCTTGTTAACGGCGGACCAAAATCCGCCGTTAACTGCATTTTGAGTGGCGCGAACACCGCTCGCGGTGCATAGAGCATGATCCCGAAAAGTGCGAAGCGGTTTTCGGAAAAGATCATGCTCAATCAATGAGCTAAAGTGGGATGACGATTCAAAGAAAAGCCATCCCGCTTTAGAGCCCGTGAGCCGCGAGAGTTAGGATCGAACGGAGCAAGCCGATGTCTCTCGATGTTGACCAGGCCATTGATCGCCGCCGCATGCGGCGCAAAGTCTCCTTCTGGCGCATCTTCGGGGTTGCCGCCGTACTCCTTGCCGCTGGAGGCCTGCTCGCCGGCATCGGCGCGAACAATTACATCGAGAAGACGAGCGCGCATGTCGCGCGCGTCACCATC
>CAUJKG010000277.1 GCA_963205465.1 Pseudomonadota bacterium
TTTCCGGGAAAAGCCCGGTCCTGATCGACCGCTATCTTTCCGACGCGATCGAGGTCGACGTCGATGCGCTCGCCGACGGCGAAAGTGTTTTCGTCGCCGGCATCATGGAGCATATCGAGGAAGCCGGCATTCACTCCGGCGATAGCGCCTGCTCGCTGCCGACGCATTCGCTCGACGCAAACACCATCAAACAGCTCGAAGACGAAACCCGCGCGCTGGCGCTGGCGCTGAAAGTCGGCGGGCTGATGAACGTGCAGTATGCGATCAAGGACGGCAAAATCTACGTTCTCGAAGTGAACCCGCGCGCCTCGCGCACGGTGCCCTTCGTCGCCAAGACCATCGGCCTTCCGGTTGCGAAGATCGCGTCTCTGGTCATGGCAGGCGTGCAAAAAGTGAAGGGCGTGAAAGCGCCGAAGATCGATCACATCGCGGTCAAGGAAGCGGTATTCCCCTTCGCGAGATTCCCGGGCGTCGATACCGTGCTCGGCCCGGAAATGCGCTCGACCGGCGAGGTCATGGGCCTCGACAAGGATTACGCGGTCGCCTTCGCCAAGAGCCAGCTCGGCAGCGGCACCATTCTGCCCAAAACCGGCACGGTTTTCGTTTCGGTGAAGGACGCGGACAAGCCGCGCATCCTGCCGTGGCTGAAGGAGCTGTCCGAACTCGGCTTCAAGCTGATCGCGACCTCCGGCACGCTGCGCTACCTGAGAGAACAGGGCCTGCCGGCCGAAAAAATCAACAAGGTGCTGGAAGGCCGCCCGCATATCGTGGACGCCATCACCAACGGCGAAGTGCAACTCGTGATCAACACCACGGAGGGAGCGCAGGCCCTTGCCGACAGCCGATCGCTGCGCCGAGCCGCCCTCTTGCATAAAGTGCCTTATTACACCACGCTATCTGGAGCCGTAGCTGCTGCGCAGGGGATCAAGGCCTATCTGGCCGGCGATCTGGAGGTCCGTGCGCTGCAACACTACTTCGCAAAGGCCGGATAGTCCTCTGGCAAAGGAACGGCAGGTTTGTTCAGGGTTCGCTCGACCGCGGGCGGCCGGGAGGTCCGGCGCGCGGCTTGCGAACTTTATTGCATCGGCCGCGTTACGGCCGGTTGGAATTGGAGACGATGATGATGGATAAGATCCCTATGACGGCAGCAGGCTATGCAGCGCTCGAAGCCGAGCTGCGCCAGCGCCAATCGGAGGATCGTCCGCGCATTATTCAGCAGATTTCCGAGGCGCGCAGCCATGGCGACCTCTCGGAAAACGCCGAATATCATGCCGCCAAGGAGCAGCAGTCGCTGAACGAGGGCCGTATTGCGGAACTCGAAGACAAGATTTCCCGTGCGGAAGTCATCGACGTCTCGAAGCTCTCCGGCGAAACCATCACCTTCGGCGCGACCGTCACGCTGGTCGATGAAGACACCGACGAGGAACGCAAGTTCCAGATCGTCGGCGAGACCGAGGCCGACGCCAAGCATGGCAAGATCTCGATCACCTCGCCGATTGGCCGCGCGTTGATCGGCAAGAAAAAGGGCGCATCCGTCGAAGTCATGACGCCCAAGGGCGCCAAGGGCTACGAAGTCCTCAAGGTCGACTGGATCTGACCGGCCCGCTTCTGGCGCGCATCGAACGAACAGGAAGGAAGCCTCCCATGCGGAAGCTATTCGCTATTCTTTTTTGTGCAGCTCTTCTCGCTTTTGGCGCACACGCGGGGACCGCGCTTGCGCGCGACGGCATGTATCGCTCGATCGTCGTCGACACCTCCCGCCTTGCCATGAAGGGGGACACGCAGCTTGCCGCTTCGTTGAAGCCGATGCTGGCGGGAGAACTGTCGAAGGCGCTCGGGCCTCGCCTCGGCCGCCACGGCGGGAAGCTCGTGGTTAGCATCATCAGCATTCGCATTCCGCCGACCGCCGGCGATTCCCACGCCGACCAGGCGTCGTCGGACCGGCTGGAAGCCGTGGTGACCGTGCCGGGCCGCGGTTCGTTTCCAATTCTCATCCAGTTACCGCCGAGCGGCGCGGGGGCGTGGTACGCGGAGAATAACGACCAGCGCCGCGTCTATCGCCTGATCGAGGCGCTGGCGCAGTGGACCGCGCGCAAGGTCTGAAACGGTTGACGCTGCGCACTGTCTTCGCCGCGCTTTTCCTCCTGCTCGCGTCCGCACTCACCGGCGAAGCCTTGGCCCAACGCATTGTCGTGGAGGTCGCACCTGCGGTGATGCGCGGCGAGCCACACCTTGCAGCCATACTTCGGAAAACGCTCCCTCATGAGATCCGGAAACAGATCGCAGGAAAAAAAGTGGGCGTGCTCCGGGTCAGAATTACCGATGCCAAGCTCATGCGCGAACCCGGCTTTGGCATCGTCGAACGCGCGGATTACCTTGAAGGCGTCGTGATCGTGCCCGGACGCGATCCGGAACGCATACGCCTCACGCTTCCCTTCGACCGCTCGCTGTTTTCCTTCACGCCGCAAGGCGAAGCGGTGCGCGTGCGAAACCTCATCGAGGTCTTCGCGCAATGGGTTGCGAAATACAGCTAGACTTTAAGCTTTCCGCTCCAGCGGCACGTTCGGCGCATCTTTGGAGCGGCCGAGCGTGAGCGAGGTCTTCACGTTGCGCACGTTCGGCGCCGCGGTGAGTTCGGAGACGAACGCCTGAAAGGTTTCGAGATCGGGCGCGACACACTTCATGATGAAATCGAACTCGCCGGAAAGCATGTGGCATTCCCGCACCAGCGGCCAGTTCCTCACGCGCTCGTTGAACGCATTGAGATCGCTTTCGGCCTGGCTCGCCAGATGCACCATGGCGAATACGGTGACCGGATAGCCCAGCGCCTTTTCGTCGAGCAATGCGCGGTAGCCCCGGATGTAGCCCGCTTCCTCCAGCGCCCGGACCCGGCGCAGGCAGGGCGGCGCGGAAATCCCGACCCGGCGGGACAGCTCCACATTGGTGATCCGGCCCTCCTCCTGCAGAATCTGAAGGATGTGCCAGTCGATTTTATCCAGGTTCGCGAGCAAGACGATCTCCGCAACTTTCTTTCGTGAATACCCTAGTGCATGAAACCCGTTCACGAAACAATATTGCGTGTGCAGACGGTTGAAAGTTGCGCATGGCGCTTGCCGGCGTACCGGGCAGTACCCTAGATATATGCGTACAGCGCATGGCTCGGGGGGACACCTGGCCTGAAGCGTGAAAATGCCTGCATCAGGAATTTTGCCATGTCCGCCACCCACGCGAAGGTCGTCATTATCGGTTCCGGCCCTGCCGGCTACACGGCGGCGATCTATGCCGCCCGGGCCATGCTGGAACCCGTGCTGATCGAAGGCATCCAGCCCGGCGGCCAGCTCACCATCACCACCGATGTCGAGAATTACCCCGGCTTCGCTGACGTCATCCAGGGTCCCTGGCTGATGGAGCAGATGAAGGCGCAAGCCGCGCATGTCGGCACAAAACTCGTTGCCGACCATGTGAAGGAACTCGACACCGCGCAGCGTCCGTTTCGCATCACGCTGGAATCCGGCGGCGTCTATCTTGCGGACACCGTGATCTTGGCCACCGGCGCGCAGGCGAAGTGGCTCGATCTGCCGTCCGAGCAGCAATATCGCGGCGCCGGTGTTTCCGCTTGCGCGACCTGCGACGGCTTTTTCTATCGCAACAAGGATGTCGTGGTCGTCGGCGGCGGTAACACCGCGGTCGAGGAAGCGCTCTTTCTCACGAACTTCGCATCCAAGGTGACCCTCGTGCATCGCCGCGATTCGCTCCGCGCCGAACGCATCCTGCAGGATCGCCTGTTCAAGCATCCCAAGGTCGAACTCGTCTGGGACAGCGCCATCGAGGAGATCCTCGGCGGCGGTGAGCCCGCGAAAGTAACCGCCGTGAAACTGAAGAACGTGCGAACCGGCGGGATCGCGGAGCGCACGACCGACGGCGTCTTCATCGCGATCGGCCACAAGCCTTCGACCGAACTGGTCGAAGGAAAGATCAAGATGAAGCCGAACGGCTATGTCTGGACCGCACCGGATTCGACCGCAACTTCCTTGCCCGGTCTGTTTGCCGCCGGCGACGTCACCGACGACGTATTCCGGCAGGCCGTGACCGCGGCCGGCATGGGCTGCATGGCGGCCCTCGAAGCGGAACGCTTTCTGGCTGCCGAAGGCAGCGAGCGAAAGGCCGCGGAATGAGCAGCAACGGAATGGACTGGGACAAGCTGAAAGTCTTCCACGTCGCCGCGGAAGCAGGCTCCTTCACGCATGCCGGCGAAGCACTCGGCCTTTCGCAGTCGGCGGTAAGCCGCCAGGTTTCCGCGCTCGAACAGGAACTAAAGGCGCCGCTGTTTCATCGCCACGCCCGCGGACTGATTCTCACCGAACAGGGCGAAATGCTGTTCCGCACGGCCCACGACGTGTTCATGAAGCTCGAGGCGGTGCGTACCAAGCTCACCGACAACCGCGAGAAGCCGAACGGCGAGATGAAGGTGACGACCACGGTCGGCCTCGGCTCCTACTGGCTCACGGCGCGTATCGACGAATTTCTGGAGCTCTACCCGGATATCCGCATCCATCTGCAGCTCACCGATGAAGAACTCGATCTCGGCATGCGCGAAGCCGATGTCGCGATCCGGCTGCGCCAGCCGGTGCAGCCCGACCTGATCCAGCGCAAGCTTTTCACGGTGCACTTCCACGCTTATGCATCCACGGACTACCTCGCGAAGAAGGGGCATCCGCGTTCGCCGGAGGAACTCGACGGCCACCGGCTCCTGATGCTCGGCGGCAGCGTGCCTGGCTATTTCTCCAACCTGAACTGGCTCGCCGAAATCGGCCGCGCCAACGGTGCGCCGCGCGCGCCTTCGATGACCGTGAACAACGTGGTCGGCTTGAAGGTCGCTGTGGAAAACGGAGTCGGCATCGCGACGCTGCCGGACTATCTCGTCGAAGGGAATGCGAATTTGGTGCGGCTGTTCAGCGAAAACAATCCGCCCATGCTCGATGCTTATTTCGTGTACCCGGAGGAGCTACGTTCGGTCGCACGCATCCAGGTGTTCCGGGATTTCCTGCTTGCAAACGCGCAACGCTGGAAATTTTAAGCAACTGGAACCTTCCTGCAGCAAACGCATGGGGGGTATGTAGCTACCCCGATTGCTGCGCGTACCGTCCGGTACAAATATGCATCCGTGGCCTGTAGCTGTTGCGCGCTTCCTTCCCCCTTCCCTGCGCGCGCGATGGCAACTTCTCCCTCTGGCAGGCGCCGCCGCGCAAGCGGCGTGACTAACAAGCCGGGCTCGCAAGAGCCCGGCTTTTATTTTCCCCGAAACTGATCTACACTGCGCCTTCAACTTCCCAAAGGGGGCGGGAAATGAGGCTGGTATTGTTGGCGATCGGCGCGATCGCCTTGCTTGTCGGCGCCGTCTTTCTACTGATTTCAGGGGCGCTTTTGGTCTCGGCCAGAATCGTACCCGACTCGCTTGCCGCCGTGGCCGGCGGCGGGATCGGATTATCCGTCGGCTTCTCCGCGATCCTGACGGCGATCTTTTTCTTCTCCTTCGCCTCGGTGCTCGGCTTTCTCCAGCGCATCGCGCGCGCGAGCGAAACGGTAGAACGCATCACCAAAGCTGGCAGCCAGCACCCCAAGCGGCGCGCGGTCTATGAAGGCGTGACCTACTGGGTTTACGAAGACGACCGCGTCGTCGCCGAGATCAACGGCGCGCACCAGCAGTTCAACAACGAACGCGAGTTGCTGGCGCTGTTGCGCGGCCAGCGACAGGAAGCCACGCGCACGGCCCGGCCGCGGCCCGAAGATAGCCGCACGCCCAGGCCGAGGGCGGAAGACCCCCGCGCGGCGGCGCCTAGGCCCAGAGCCGCTCGGACTTGAGGTCCTTGTAAAGGCCGGCCACGTAGTCGCCGTAGCCGTTGAAGATCATCGTGCTGCGGCGCTCGCCGGTGCCGATGTCGCGCTCGCTCGCCTGCGACCAGCGCGGATGCGAGAATTCCGGATTCACATTCGCCCAGAAGCCGTATTCCTGCCGCTGCAACTGCTCCCAGTATCCGATCGGGCGTTCGCTGGTGAAGCTCACCCGCACGATCGATTTGATGGCCTTGAAGCCATACTTCCACGGCATCATCAGCCGGATCGGCGCGCCGAACTGTTTATAGCCCGGCTTGCCGTAAGCTCCCGTGACCATGAAGGCGAGTTCGTTGTTCGCTTCCTCGAGCGTGCAGCCTTCCACATAAGGCCAGTTGCCGTCGGAGAGAAAACCGGGGCGCTGCTCCGGCGCCATCTTGGGATTGTTGAAGGTCTCCATGCGAATGTATTTCGCGCCGGAGAGCGGCTTCGCGAATTTGACGAGTTCGGCCATCGGAAAGCCGGTCCAGGGAATCACGGCCGACCACGCTTCGACGCAACGTAAGCGATAGGTCCGCTCCTGCAGCGAAGGGGCTACGGCTTTCATCAGCGTATCGAAATCGACGGTCTGTTCTTTCTCGACCATACCGTCGAACTTGATCTGCCACGGGCGCAGCTGCAGCTGCTGCGCCGACTTCGCGATGTATTTGCTGGTGCCGTATTCGTAGAAATTGTTGTAGTTCGCGGCGACCTTTTCTTCGGTCAGCTTGCCATCGAACTTGTATTTGTCGTTGCGCTTGGCGGGATAAAGCGCAGCGGTCGGATCGGGTACATCGGCGGCATTTTGCGCCTGCGCACGTTCCGGGAAGAACGAAGCTGCAGCCAGCGAAGCGCCCGCACCCAGCAGTTTGCGGCGGCTGAAATAGACGCTTTCAGGGGTGGCCTGCGATTCCTGAATATCCCAGCCGCGTTTGCGCTTGATCAGCATGATGGTCGATCTCCTCGTCGCGATAACCCCGCAAGAGATAGACCGTTGCCACGCAAAAAAGGCAATTCACGGTAGCGTGTGTAAACGTATGTAACGGAAAATTGCTCTCCCCTGAGGAGGGGCGGGAACGCGCCACCGCGAAGGATGAGGCGTCTTACTTCTCGTGGGCCGCGATAATGGCCTCGCCCATGCGCACGAAGTTGCAGCACGGGCTGTCGGTGCCGATGCTCTGGGCGCACACCCGCGCGCCCTCGAGCATCAGAAACAGTTCGTCGGCAAGCATTTCCGGCTGCTGCAACCCGGCATCGGCGCAGAGCTTGGCGAGCCGGTCGCGTTGCGCGCGCTTGTGTTCCTCGATCACGCGCCGGGCCGGATGGTCTTTCTCGGCAAGCTCGACCGCGGCGTTTGCAAGCGCGCAACCGCGGCCTTGCGGATCGTTCGCATCGCGTCCCGCCGCTTCCAGCCATGCTTCCAGCTGCTTGCGATAGAGACCGGGAAATTCGCGTTCGATATGGGACCAGAACAGCTGCGACTTCCCCGAAAGGCGGCGGAGATACTCGGCGACCAGCGAATCCTTGGATTCGAAATGACGATAGAGCGTCATCTTGTTGGTGCCGGCCGCTTCGGCAATCGCGTCCACCCCGACCGCCCGAATGCCCTGCCGATAAAACAGGTCCGAGGCCGCGGCGAGAATCCGTTCCCGCGGCGGTAGCGGCGGAACGGGGCTCAGATCGGCTTGCGCCGTTTGGGTCGAAAATCGTGGTGTCATGCCTCTTGACTCAGGTGTTACCGGTCAGTACCTATATGTTACTGATCGGTACCAAATCAAGCTCCTCTTGGTACCGACCAACGAATGCACGGAGAGCCCGATGAGTCGATGCCTGGAAGCTTTTAACGCATTTAGCCTCGCTGCCCGCAATAGCGACCTCAGCATGGCTGAGGCGCTGAACGATCCCCTGATCCGGACCGTTATGGAAGCGGACGGCGTCGATCCGGAAGCCCTCGAAAGCGAGTTCCTCCAGATCGCGGAAAGCCGCGCGGAGACGCTCGAAGCCTGATCTTCCTCTACCGCGGCCTTTCCTCCCCCAAGCCGCGGAGAAAGCCGGACGGTCTGAAGCATGCCCCCGCGAGGCCGTCCGGCACTTTTTTCCGAAAGGACCAGACCCATGAATTTCCATCATGCCCAAGCCAACACGCTTTTCTCGCCCTACGAATTGAGCTTGATCAAACTCAAGAACCGTTTTGTCATGTCGCCGATGACGCGTTCCCGCGCGGTCGAAGGCCGTGTTCCGAACCCGCTGGCCGCCGACTATTACGCGCAGCGCGCGGGCGCTGGCCTCATCATCACGGAAGCGACGCAAGTGAGCCCGCAAGGCGTCGGCTATGTCCGCACCCCCGGCATCCATTCGCAGGAACAGGTGGAAGGCTGGAAAAAGATCACCAGCGCCGTGCATAAGGCCGGCGGCAAAATCTTTCTTCAGCTTTGGCATGTCGGCCGTATTTCACACTCCGATTTTCACGGCGGAAAGCCGCCGGTAGCACCATCGGCGATCGCCGCCGAGGGCCAGACCTGGACCGAAGCAGGCCAGAAGGAATATTCGAAGCCGCGCGCGCTCGAAGTCTCGGAGCTTCCCGGCATCGTCGAGGATTTCCGCCGTGCCGCACAGAACGCGAAGGAGGCCGGCTTCGACGGCGTCGAAATCCACGGCGCCAACGGATATCTGCTCGATCAGTTCACGCAGGACGGCACCAACAAGCGCACCGACAATTACGGTGGCTCCATCGCAAACCGCCTGCGCTTTCCGCTCGAAGTCGTCGATGCAGTGGTGAGCGTCTGGGGTGCCGATCGCGTCGGCTATCGCCTCTCGCCCTACTTCACCGGACATTCCATGTCCGATTCGAATCCGATCGCGACCTTTTCCCAGCTTGTCGACGAATTGAACCAGCGCAAGCTCGGCTACATCCATGTGGTCGACTCCGCCACCGCCTCCGAACGCATCACGCCGCTGTTGCGCGAATTGTTCGACGGCACCTACATCGTCGCGGAAGGATTCGATCTCGACAGCGCAACCGATGCGATTGCGCGCGACGAAGCCGACCTCGTCGCTTTCGGTAAGCCGTTCATCTCGAACCCGGATTTGCCGGAGCGTTACCGGAACGACAAGCCGCTCGCGGAATGGGATGCCTCGACATTTTACGCGGCGGGTCCAGGCGGTGACGCGCAAGGCTACACGGATTATCCGAACGCGGCGTAGAGTAGCAAAGCATAAAATACAAAAAATAACCTCGTCATGCCCGGCCTTGTGCCGGGCATGACTGTTGATTCTAACAACTCGCCACGGTCCATCTCCATCCGAAAACGCCGCGAAATCGGGTGGAGGACGCCGCAGTTCCATGAAACATCCTTCTCGGTTTGATTCTCGAGCGGATAAATAAAATGGCCGGCAAGTCCTACGGGACGATCAGCACCGAACGACTGAAAGAGCTGAGCGGTCTCGAATTCGTACAAGGCCTCGCGAGTGGAACGCTGCCGCTCAACACGCTCGCAGAAACGCTCGGCTACGACATCGTCGAAGCGGAAGAAGGCCAGGTCGTCCTCACGATCACGCCGACACCGGCGCATCTGAATCCATGGGGCACCGTGCATGGCGGCGTCACCGCGACACTCCTCGACAGCTGCATGGGGCTTGCCGTGCAATCCACGTTGCCGAGAGGTTTCGGCAGCACGACGCTCGAATTCAAGATTTCCCTGATCCGGCCGATCACGCCGGATACCGGCCTCATCCGGGCCGAAGGAAACATCGTCAACGCAGGACGCAAAGTGGGGATCGCAGACGGACGCGTCACGGACGGCAAAGGCCGCCTGCTCGCTCACGGCACCACGACCTGCCTGGTTTTTCCATTATAAAAATACGGCGCAAAAAAAACGGCCGGGAAATTTCCCGGCCGTTTTTTTTGCGCCGTATTTTTATAATGGAAAAACCAGGCAGGTCGTGGTGCCGTGAGCGA
>CAUJKG010000278.1 GCA_963205465.1 Pseudomonadota bacterium
CCGATATCCGGCGACCGCCGCGCGCTGTTTCCCGATGGCGTGCCGGGCGTCGAGCGCAATGCGCCGCCGCAGCAGCCGACCAATTCGAACATTCAGATTCCGGCGCAGCAGCCCGGGCCCGACAGCAATCCGGACGCGCAGACGCAGCAGCCGCCGTCCAATAATTCCGAAGATCCCTGGGCGGGCCGCCGCCGGTAAGCGCTGACAGCGGGACCCGCCATGCTTCCAACCGTCGCTATCGTAGGCCGGCCCAATGTCGGCAAATCGACGCTGTTCAACCGGCTTGTCGGCCAGCGCCTCGCGCTGGTCGATGACACGCCCGGCGTCACGCGCGACCGGCGCGAAGGCGAGGCCAGGCTCGCCGATCTGAAATTCCGCATCTTCGATACTGCCGGTTTCGAGGAAGCCGGTGCCGAGTCGCTTGCCGGCCGCATGCGCGCGCAAACCGAAGCCGCGATCGCGGATGCCGATGCCGTGTTGTTTCTGGTCGATGCGCGGGCGGGGCTCTTGCCCGACGATAAGGTCTTCGCGCAGATCGTCCGCAAGTCCGGCAAGCCGACCGTGCTCGTCGCGAACAAGAGCGAAGGCAAGGCGGGTGCGGCTGGTGCGCTCGAAGCCTATGCGCTCGGGCTCGGCGATCCCGTCAACATCTCCGCCGAACACGGCGAGGGGATGGGCGAGCTCTACGACGCCTTGCGCGAATTGCTCCCCGAAGAGGAAGAGATCGAAGAGGACGAGTTCGACGAGGACGGCGAAGCCGAAGCGGAAGATTCCGCTCCCAAACTTCCCGATACCATTCGCGTCGCGGTGGTCGGCCGCCCCAATGCCGGCAAGTCCACGCTCATCAACAAGCTGATCGGCGAGGATCGTCTCGTGACCGGGCCGGAGCCCGGGATCACCCGCGACTCCATCGAAGTGCAATTCGAGTACGGTGGCCGCAAGTTCGAGATGCTCGATACCGCGGGCATGCGCAAGCGCGCGAAGGTGCAGGAGAAGCTCGAGAAGCTTTCGGTCGGCGATACGCTGCGCGCGATCCGCTTTGCCGAAGTCGTGGTGCTCCTGATGGACGCGACCATGCCGTTCGAGGAGCAGGACCTGCGCATCGCGGATCTCGTGATGCGCGAGGGCCGTGGTCTCGTGATCGGCATGAACAAGCGCGATCTCGCCGCGCCCGAAATGACGATGGGCAAGACCCTGCGCGAGGAGGCCGATCACTGGCTGCCGCAGGCGAAAGGCATGCCGATCATCGCGCTCTCCGGCATGCATGGCGACAACCTCGACAAGCTGATGAAGGCGGTGGTCGAGACTTATGCGGTCTGGAACAAGCGCGTTTCGACTGCCGTGATCAACCGCTTTCTGGAGCGCGCGCTGTCGCAGAACCCGCCGCCTGCAGTCTCCGGCGCGCGCATCAAGCTGCGCTACATGACCCAGGCGAAGGCCCGTCCGCCGAGCTTCATCCTTTTCGGCTCGCGTACCGACGCGCTTCCCGAATCCTACATGCGCTATCTGGTGAACAGCGTGCGCGAGGCGTTCGAGATGCCGGGCGTGCCGATCCGCTTCTCGTTCCGTGAGCCGGAAAACCCGTTCAAGAAGAAAATGCTGAAGAAAGACGACCGCGGCAAACGGAAGAAAAAGAACCGATAACCGTCCCGGCGGCCGCCCGCCCGCCGCTTGAAAGCGGTGGTTATGGGTCCCGGCGCGCGCTTCGCCTGGCCGGGACGGCGAAAGGCTCGGGTTGACATCCCCGGCCCCCCATGCGCTTTTCCCCGCGATTTCAAAGGCGAATCCGGCTCTTAAAATGCATCGCTACCGTACCCATACCTGCGGCGCGCTCCGCGCCTCGCATATCGGCGAAACCGTCCGGCTCTCGGGCTGGTGCCATCGCATCCGCGACCACGGCGGCTTGCTCTTCATCGACCTGCGCGACCACTACGGCATCACGCAGGTCGTGGCCGACCCCGACAGCCCGGCCTTCAAGACCGCCGAGAAGCTGCGCTCGGAGTGGGTGATCCGCGTCGATGGCAAGCTCAGAAAGCGCCCCGACGGCACCGACAATAAGGAGCTGCCAACCGGCGAGGTCGAATTGTTCGCGACCGAGATCGAAGTGCTGGGTGCCGCGGGCGAACTGCCGGTGCCGGTGTTCGGCGACGCCGAATATCCGGAAGAGCTGCGCCTGAAATATCGCTTCCTCGATCTGCGCCGCGACCGCATCCACCAGAACATCATGAAGCGCGGGCAGATCATCGACTCGCTTCGCCGCCGCATGAAGGAGCAGGGCTTCTTCGAATTCCAGACGCCGATCCTGACCGCCTCGTCGCCCGAAGGCGCCCGCGACTTCCTCGTGCCGTCGCGGCTGCACCCCGGCAAGTTCTATGCGCTGCCGCAGGCGCCGCAGCAGTTCAAACAGTTGCTGATGATCTCGGGCTTCGATCGCTATTTCCAGATCGCGCCGTGCTTCCGCGACGAGGACGCCCGTGCGGATCGCTCGCCCGGCGAATTCTACCAGCTCGATATCGAGATGAGCTTCGTCACGCAGCAGGACGTATTCGACGCCGTCGAGCCGGTCATGCGCGGCGTGTTCGAAGAGTTCGGC
The DNA here is from genome assembly GCA_963205465.1 of Pseudomonadota bacterium. Classification (GTDB taxonomy): domain Bacteria; phylum Pseudomonadota; class Alphaproteobacteria; order Rhizobiales; family Xanthobacteraceae. The sequence goes on from CAUJKG010000278.1 coordinate 2,594, forward strand.
GAAGGCAAGCCGGTGACGCCGAAGTTTCCGCTGATCCCTTACGCGGAAGCCATGCGCAAATACGGCTCCGATAAGCCCGATCTGCGCAACCCGATCGAGATGCAGAACGTCACCGAGCACTTCAAGGATTCGGGCTTCAAGATTTTCGCAGGCATGATCGCGAACGATCCCGCCGTGGAAGTCTGGGCAATTCCGGCGAAGACCGGCGGCAACCGCGCATTCTGCGATCGCATGAATAGCTGGGCGCAGGGCGAGGGGCAGAAGGGCCTCGGCTACATCTTCTGGCGCGAAGGCGAGGAAGGCGGCGCCGGCCCGATCGCGAAGAATATCGGCACCGAGCGCACCAACGCGATCCGCGATCAGTTGAAGCTTGGCATCGGCGATGCCGCGTTCTTCATTGCCGGAAAACCAAAAGACTTCGTGAAGTTCGCGGGCCCCGCGCGTACGCGCGTCGGTGAAGAACTCAACCTCGTCGCGAAAGATCGTTTCGATTTCTGCTGGATCGTCGATTTCCCGATGTTCGAGTGGAGCGAGGAAGAGAAGAAGATCGACTTCTCGCATAACCCGTTCTCCATGCCGAACATGGACCCGGACGAATTCCTCGCGCTCGACAACGCCGACAAGGATAAGATCCTCGGCATGAAGGCGATCCAGTACGACATCGTCTGCAACGGCATCGAGTTGTCGTCAGGCGCGATCCGTAACCATCGCCCCGAGGTGAT
>CAUJKG010000279.1 GCA_963205465.1 Pseudomonadota bacterium
CACATCGCGGTCACGGTATTGGTGACCCCCGGCCCTGCCGTCACCATGGCGACGCCGAAGCCACCCATGAGTTCGGCATGCGCATGCGCCATGTGCACGGCCGCGCCTTCATCGCGCACGTCGATGATGCGGATGCCCTGCTTCGCGATGTGATCCCAGATCGGCTGGATGTGTCCGCCTTGCAGACCGAAAATCCGGTCGACTCCGCGGGCTTTCAGGAAGCGCGCGATCCATGCGGCGCAGGAGCTTTCGTCGGCATTGAGATCAAGCGTCGGCGTTTTGTTGTTCATGGTTCGCTCCTACACTTTCCCCGAAAGCCGCTCGCGCAGAATCCGGTGCTGAATCTTCCCGGTCGCCGTTCTCGGCATTTCGCTTTCCTGAATGATGCTGACCGAACGCGGGCGCTTGTAGCCGGCGATCTTGTCCTTAACCCATTCCATGATTTCGCTTTCGACGATCGCCGCTCCTTCATGCGGAATGATCACCGCATGGACGCGCTCGCCCCACTTCTGGTCCGCGACACCGATCACGGCGACATCCTTCACCTTGGGATGCCCGCCGAGCATCGCTTCCACTTCCGAGGGGTAGACGTTCTCGCCACCGGAAATCACCATATTGCTCTTGCGGTCGACGAGATGGATGAAGCCATCCTCGTCGCGCCGGGCAAGGTCGCCCACGGTGCAGTAGTCACCGCGAAATGCCTCGCGCGTTTTTTCCCGCAGCTTCCAGTAGCCGTCGAAGGTCTGCGCGTTGCACGAATAGAGTTCGCCCGCCTCGCCATCCGGGACTTCATTGCCCTCCGGATCGAGGATCTTGATCCGTTGCGAGCCCACCGTTTCGCGCCCCACCGAGCCGAGTTTCGAGAACTGCTCTTCGGGATGCAGCATGGTCACCCAACCGCATTCTGTGGAGCCGTAAAGCTCGAACAGGCCGGTATTCCGGAAGTACTCCATCACCTCGCGTTTGGTGTCGGCGCGCGCGGGCGCGGACGAGATCATCATCTTCGTCACGGCGTCGACGTTGTATTTCGCGCGCACCGCGGCGGAAAGACCAAGCATCATGATGTAATGGGTCGGTACCAGCGAGGTGAAAGTCGAGCCGTTCTCCGCAAGAGTCCGGACCAGTTCCTCCGGATCGATGCTCTTGCGATTATACACCGTGCAGCGCGCGCCAGTGCCGAGGAAGGCACCAAAGAAGAACAGCGAGTTGGCGTGGCACATCGGCATCACAAGCAACGCGGAGTCGTCCGAGCGCACGCTCAGTTCGGATTGCGTCACCAGCGCGATCATCGTGCTCGCGCGGTGCGAGCGGATGGCTCCCTTCGGCTTTCCGGTCGTGCCCGAGGTGTACATGAAGGCCCAGGGGTCGGTGACGGCTACGTTCGCTTCGGGGATGCGGTCGCTCGCCTTGGACAGGAGCGCTTCATAGTCCGCGTAATTCCCCTCCACCCGCTTCCTGCCGAACGCAATGAAGCTGGATTGCGGAATGTCCAGGTTGCCGCGCACCGGCTCCAGCACGGACACAAGTTCGTCCTGCACGATCATCGCACGCGCTTCGCAATTTCCGGCGATGAATTCGATTTCTGGCCCGAGCAAACGGAAGTTAATCGGCACCATGACAAGCCCGGAGAATGCCATAGCGGCATAGATCTCGAGCCATTCCACGCAATTATAGGCCAGCACGCAGACCCGGTCGCCTTTCTTCAAGCCGAGCCCGAGCAGCGCATTCGCGAGGCGCGCCGAGCGGTCGCGCCACTGGCGAAACGTCATGGCGCGATCGAGGTCGCGTGCGCCGATCTTGTCCGGAAAGATGCTGGCGTAGAGCCGCAAGGCATCGCCGACATTCGCGAGTTGGTTCACGCGCCCGTCCCTGCTTCCTGTTTCCTCATGGCACGGCCGGTTTTCCCCGGCTCTCCCGCCACAGCAAATTCATACTGCCCGCCCGGCCAATTCATGACAATATTGCAGCTCACAGAATTGCGGAGCCGGTCATGACCGACGTGCGCGACAACCCCGAAAAGCACCGGTTCGAGCTTGTGGTCGACGGCTACACGGCGCTCGCGGAATATCGGCTCAGCCCCGGTGTTGTCACCTTCACCCATACCGAAGTGCCGAAAGAACTGGGCGGGCGCGGCATCGGATCAAAGCTCGCGAAAGGCGCGCTGGATCAGGCGCGCGTGCGCGGGCTGAAGGTCGTTCCTCTATGCCCCTTCATCAAGGCCTGGATCGAGAAACATCCGGAATATCGGGATCTGCTTGCGCAATAAGACGCATTGCAGCCATACCGGCGCACCCTTGCTTCCCGAAGATTTTGCTCCACATTCACGCCATGAATGCAATCCGAGACAATAAAGAATCCGGCCGTTACGAACTTAATCTCGAGGGCGGCGTGGCGTTCGCAGATTACCGCCTGTCGCCGGGTATCGTTACCGTTACCCACACCGAAGTGCCCCGTGCGCTTCGCGGACGCGGGCTGGGCGCGAAGCTGTCTTCCGCCGTACTCGACCACATTCGCTCGCAGGGGCTGAAGGTCATTCCCCGCTGCGGTTACTTCGCAGGCTTTATCCGCGAGCACCCCGAATATCATGATCTGCTGGCTTCACACTGAAATCGTCATGGCCAGGCTCATCCCGGTCATCCACGCATTGTTTGCCTCGCGTCCCGGAAAGAGTGGATGCACGACATCAACAAATCAAATGCTCAAGTCGCCTAAAGCCAACTTGCGAGGCCGGGCATGACGAAGTCAGATATGCGCATTCCCTTCTCCGTCCTCGATCTCGCGCCGGTCATAGAAGGCGGAACGGCTGCCGATGCGTTCCGCAATTCGCTCGACCTTGCGCGTGAGGCCGAACGCCTCGGCTACAAGCGTTACTGGCTTGCCGAACATCACAACATGCCGGGGATCGCGAGCGCGGCGACTTCAGTCGTGATTGGCCATATCGCGGGCGGCACGAAGACGATCCGCGTCGGCGCCGGTGGCGTCATGCTGCCCAACCACTCGCCGCTCGTGATCGCGGAACAGTACGGCACTCTCGCTTCCTTGTACGGAGACCGGATCGATCTCGGTCTCGGACGTGCGCCCGGCACCGACCAGCGCACCATGCATGCGCTTCGGCGCAACCGGTCCAGCGAAGACACATTTCCCGACGATGTCGTCGAACTCGCGCATTACTTCATGGAGCCGCAGCCCGGCCAGGCCGTACGCGCGTTTCCGGGCGCGGGATTGAACGTCCCACTCTGGATTCTTGGCTCCAGTGCCTATGGCGCACAACT
>CAUJKG010000280.1 GCA_963205465.1 Pseudomonadota bacterium
AGGCCAAATCCAAGGCGCGCTATCAGCGCTACGAGGAATTGCTGAGCAAGGCTTCCGAAAAGTCGGCGCAGACCGCGCAAATCGTCATTCCCGTGGCGGAGCGGCTGGGCCAGAACGTCGTCGATTTCGACCATCTCAGCAAATCCTTCGGCGACAACCTCCTGATCGACGATCTCACATTCAAGCTGCCGCCTGGCGGCATCGTCGGCGTGATCGGTCCGAACGGCGCGGGCAAGACCACGCTGTTTCGCATGATCACGGGCCAGGAGAAGCCCGACAGCGGCGAGATCAGGATCGGCGAAAGCGTGAAGCTCGGCTATGTCGACCAGAGCCGCGACTCGCTCGACGGCAACAAGAACGTCTGGGAAGAAATCTCCGGCGGCGACGAGATCATCAAGCTCGGCGCGCGCGAAATGCATAGCCGCGCCTATGTCTCGGCGTTCAACTTCAAGGGCGGCGACCAGCAGAAAAAGGTCGGCTCGCTGTCAGGCGGCGAGCGCAACCGCGTGCATCTCGCGAAGATGCTGCGCTCGCACGCCAACGTACTCCTGCTCGACGAACCGACCAACGATCTCGACGTCGATACGTTGCGCGCGCTCGAAGAGGCGATCGAGAATTTTGCCGGCTGCGCCGTCATCATCAGCCACGATCGCTTCTTCCTCGATCGGATCGCGACGCATATTCTCGCCTTCGAAGGCGACAGCCACGTCGAATGGTTCGAAGGCAACTTCCAGGACTATGAAGCGGACAAGAAGCGTCGCCTGGGTGCGGCCGCGGAAATTCCGCACCGGATCAAGTACAAGAAGTTCGCACGCTAAGAATAAAGCCCCGGAAATCCGGGGCTTTATTTTATCTCTTCGTCATGCGCGGATGTTCACCGCCGGGCTGGCTGCCCTGCGACGTGAACATTCGGCTGCGTCGCCGCCCATGAGATGGCGCCCGAGAGGGCTTCCGCCCAGCAGGCATAGCTCCAGTCGTTCATGTGAAAGAGATCCGGCGAGAGGAATGTCTCGAACGGAATCTTGCGCCGGTCGCGCCAGTCTTTCATCTGCGCCCAGCGGCGGAACACGGGCACGCCTTCTTCCCGCGCGATCACGCGGATCAGTTCGACCATCGGTTCCGCGTCCGGGTCTTTCAGCACCTTGGGCGCATATTGCGGATCGATCAGCACGACATCGGCGCCGATTGCGCGCAAGCGGCGCAAGCCGTCGCGCATCACGTCGCCTTCCTTGGAGATGCCGTCGGAATTTAGGAGCGCATTGGTGCCGACCTGCCACAGCACGAGGTCGGGCCGTGCGGCTTGGACGTCCTGTTCGAAGCGGGCGAGCATCTGGCTGTCGACCGCGCCGCTCATGCCGCGATTGATGATGCGAAACTCAATTCCCGGAAAGCGCGCGCGCAGGCGCTTCGCCAGCTGGTTCGGATAATTCTGTTCGCTCGAGGATGCGCCGACGCCGGCGGTCGACGACGAGCCCATCGCGACGATGGTGACGGGTTCGCGGTTGGCGATCCGCTCCGCGACCCGCGCGAGCGGTCCCGACAGGCTGGTATATTCCGTCCCCGGTGCACAAGCGGGGGCGTTTTGCGTTTCGGCGTGGGCCGCGGCAAGGGAGCCGAGCAGAAGGCTCGCGGAAATCAGCAATTTGCGTGGGTTCATTTGGGCAGCTTCGCAAGCTCCGAGAAGGAGGCCGCGCGCGAAACGAATTCGGCAAGCAGGCGGCCGAGGCAGCGATGCACGGCTTCGTAGGTGCCGTTGTTCTTGATCGCGTTGAAATCGAATACTTCGTTTTCGCTCCAGTGCCGCATGATGTCGTAGCGGTTGAACAGCGGCGTATCCGAATAGGAGGCGACGCGGCGGATGCGTTCGTTCAGAGCGCCCGCATTGGCGGCGAACGAAAAGCGCGGACTGAATTGCGGGTTGATGAGGATCACGTCCGCGCCGGTCTTGCGCACGGCATTGATGAAGGCTTCGAGCTTGCGCTCGTATTTGTCGGGATCGACGCCGCCGATCGCCTCCACGGTTCCGGTCTGGAGGATCACGAGCCCCGGCTTATGCTTTTCCAGCGCGCGCGGAAGGCCGGCGAGAATTTCCTTCAGCGTCTTGCGCGCTTCCGAATGCACGGCGACGCGGATGTCGTAATCCGGAAGCTGTTGTTTCAGCGTGGTTTCGAGAAACGACGGATAGGTTTTCAGCTTGTCGCCGAGGCGGGTCTGCGATGGCGCGCTCGATACGATGAGGATGTCCAGCGCCTTCGTGGAGCGCAACTTCAGCGCCGCTTTCGCCGCCTTGAAATAGGGTTCGACATAGGCGTCCGGAGCCTCGCAGCTCACCGGCTGCGCGGATGCCATTCCTGCAGTGAGGAGAAGCGGGACTAGCACCGCTCCGATGGCTGTGGCCCGCATGGGCCCCCCTGAGAGACGCACGATGAATACGCTTACGCCGCCAAGTTCTTAGGTGCCCGGCTTTGCAGCCTTTTATACCACGTCATGACGGCTGCAAGCGCTACCATCGCAAGAATACCCCCAAGGCTAACGAGGACCTGGAACCCGACCCGGGTCGAGACCTCGATCATCAGGATATGGGCGGTAAACGACAGAAAGACCCCTAAGCAGAAGATTTCAAGGGAATGCTCGCCGCAGAGGATCAGCGGCCGGGCCCAGCGGTGCCGGAGAAAGGCGGCGTCCGCCGGGACGAAACGGACGACCACGGCAGTCAGCAACAGAAAGTGAAGTAGGCGAAGCGGGCTCAGATGGGTCTTGTCCAGCGGGAAGATCAGGAGCCAGTCCGGCCAGTCCATGTTGATCGAGAGGTTCGCCGTCATGTTGGTGGTCAGTTGCAGCCCGGCCGCGAGCAGCAGATAGAGCCCCGCCAGAATCAGGAACCAGTTCGAGCGCAGCATCTTGTCGAGCTGGTGGACGCAGCCGATGCCGCACCAGGCCCCGACCACGAACAAAAATTGCCAGGCAAAGGGACTGAAGAACCAGACCTTGTCTTCCGGATAGCCGGGCAGGTTCCAGCCCTGCAGATAGGCCGCGACATAGAAAATGAAGGAAAGGCCGAGCGTCAGGTTGGGCGCCCGCAACAGCATCCAGAGGATGAGCGGGAAGAACAGCATCAGCACGATATAGAGCGGCAGCACGTCCACGTTCGCCGGCAGGAAGCGCAGGATCATCGCTTCCACGATCACGATTTCCGGCCGCTGCAGAAAGTGCAGCAGGTTCATTTCCTCGATGTAGAGCGGGTTTTCGAAGCGGGAGGCGACCCAGGAAATCTGCGCCAGATAAATCATGAAGAGAAAGATGAAGGCGACGTAGATCTGCCAGGCGCGCTTCAGAATGCGCGCGCTGCCGACCGTGAAGCCACGGTCGATCATCACGCGGCCATAGACGAAGGCGGCGGTGTAACCCGAGATGAAGACGAACATCTCAGCGGCATCCGAGAAGCCGAAATTCCGGGTCGTGAACCAGCCGACGAAATTCGACGGGATGTGATTGAGGAAGATCAGCCACAACGCGAGGCCGCGAAAGAAATCGAGCCGCAGGTCGCGGGCCTTCGGCGGTAGCGCGACACTGTCGGCTGGAATCGTCAGGCTCGGGACTGTGGTCATGATTGGAACTTGGAGAGGCCGCAGAAGCCGGAAACTACAGGGCTTTTTGCCCTTTACGCCAGCCCGGGCAGAAGCCCTTGCACAGCGATATTTAATGACATAAAGATATCCTTATGTGATGGGCAATGGGCTTCGTCCCATGCCTTCGAAAGGTTTCCCCGTTGGTTCGCAAGAAGACGCCGTCGAACTTCAGCGCGCTCTTGGGCGGTCTCAAGGCCGCAGCCGAGGACACGCGGCTGCGGCTCCTGGCGCTCCTCGATCAGGCGGAACTCACGGTATCGGATCTGACCGATATTCTCGGCCAGTCGCAGCCGCGCATCTCGCGGCATCTGCGGCTTCTGGCCGAAGCGGGAATCGTCGAGCGGTTTCGCGAGGCAAGCTGGGCGTTTTATCGCCGCGCGAGCGAAGGCTCCGGCGCGCCGCTCGCCGACGCTATTCTTGCGCTGGCTGATCCTGCCGATCCCATTTTCGAGCGCGACCGCGAGCGGCTTGCGCAGGTGCGCGCCGCGCGCCAGTCGGCGGCGCAGAATTATTTCCGCAAGCACGCCGCGCGCTGGGACGAGTTGCGCAAGCTGCATGTGTCGGAAAGCGCGGTCGAGGCGGCGGTGCGCGAGGCTTTTGCGGGCAAGCACATCGATGCGCTGCTCGATCTTGGTACCGGTACGGGCAGAATTCTCGAACTGTTCGGTTCGGAAATTGCGCGCGGTGTCGGCATCGATCTCAATCCCGAAATGCTGCAATTCGCGCGCGCCAATCTCGACAAGGCGGGCCTGAAGCACTGCTCGGTGCGGCAGGGCGATCTCTACAATCTTCCGTTCCCGCGCGATTCCTTTGACGCGATCGTGCTGCATCAGGTGCTGCATTATCTCGAAGACGGCGCACGGGCGCTGCGGGAAGCCGCACGCGTGCTGCGCCCCAGCGGGCGTCTGGTCGTCGTCGACTTCGCGCCGCATCAGCTTGAATTCCTGCGCGATGAACACGCGCACCGCCGGCTTGGCTATGCGCCCGACACCGTCGAGCAATGGCTCAAAGACGCTGGTCTCGAATTCGACCGGCACCGCATGCTGGTTCCGGAACAAAAAAATGAAAATGCGCTCACCGTTTCGGTCTGGGTGGCGCGCGACCCGCGAATTCTGCTCGCGGGCGAGGGCAGAGAGGTGGCGTGATGCAAAACGACATTCAGGTTTCGTTCGAGTTCTTTCCGCCGAAGACGCCGGAAATGGAAAAGACGTTGTGGACTTCGATCGCGCGGCTGGCGCCGCTGAAGCCCCGCTTCGTTTCCGTGACCTATGGCGCGGGCGGTTCCACGCGCGAGCGCACGCACGGCACCATTGCGCGGATGCTGCGCGAGACGTCGCTTACTCCCGCCGCGCATCTGACCTGCGTCGGCGCGACCAAGGAAGAAACGGATTCGGTCGTGCGCGATTATTGGAATACCGGCGTGCGCCATATCGTAGCGCTGCGAGGTGATCCGGTGACCGGGGCCGGCACGAAATACGAGCCGCATCCCGGCGGCTACGAGGGTAGCGCCGAACTGATCGCCGGCATCAAAAAGATCGGTGACTTCGAGATTTCGGTTTCCGCCTATCCGGAAAAGCATCCCGACAGCGCTTCGCTGGAAGCGGAGCTCGATCTCCTGCAGCGAAAGGTCGATGCGGGTGCCACGCGCGCGATCACGCAGTTCTTCTTCGGCAACGATCTCTATTTCCGCTATCTCGACCGCGTGCGCGCGCGAGGGATCAATATTCCGATCGTGCCCGGAATCATTCCGGTCTTGAATTTCGCGCAAGTGAAGAAGTTCGCCGAGATGTGCGGCTCGCATGTGCCGAATGCGCTGGCCGATCGCTTCGCCGGTCTCGAAAACGATGCGCAGACGCGCCAGCTCGTTGCCGCGACGGTCGCCGCCGAGCAGGTCAACGATCTGCGCCAGCGCGGCGTCAGCGAGTTTCACTTCTATACCCTCAATCGCTCCGAACTCGTGTTCGCGATCTGTCATCTGCTCGGCATTCGTCCCGAGACGAGTGCCGCCGCGGCGTAATGGAATGAAAGTTATGAGTGCCAAATTGCAGACCTCCGCTTTGGAAACCGAGCTTCGCGAACTGGCGAAGGAGCGCATTCTCGTGCTCGACGGCGCCTGGGGCACAATGATTCAGGCCTTGAGCCTGGACGAGTCCGGTTATCGCGGCGCGCGCTTCGACGCGTGGAATCGCGAAGTGCGCGGCAATAACGATATTCTGAATATCTCGAAGCCGGAGGCGATCCGCGACATCTCGCTCGCTTACTTCCGCGCGGGCGCGGATATCTGCTCGACCAACACGTTTTCTTCCACGCGTATCGCGCAGGCCGATTACAGCATGGAAGAATTCGTGCATGAACTCAATTTCCAGGGCGCGAAGCTCGCCAAGGAAGCTGCGCTGATCGTCGAGAAGGAAGATGGCCGCCGGCGTTTCGTCGCGGGCGCGCTCGGGCCGACCAATCGCACTGCCTCGATCTCGCCAGACGTTTCCAACCCGGGTTTCCGCGCGACTTCGTTCGACGAGCTTGCCGCCGCCTATTACGAGCAGACCAAGGCGCTGATCGAAGGCGGCGCGGATATCGTGCTGGTCGAGACCATCTTCGATACGCTGAACGCCAAGGCCGCAATCTTTGCGATCGAAAAGCTGTTCGACGAGCGCGGCGAGCGGCTGCCGGTGATGATTTCCGGCACCATCACGGATCGCTCGGGCCGCACGCTGTCCGGCCAGACGCCGACTGCGTTCTGGAATTCGATCGCGCACGCGCAGCCGTTCTCGGTTGGTCTGAATTGCGCGCTTGGCGCAAAAGAAATGCGCGCGCATATCGCGGAGATCGCAAAGGTCGCCGATACGCTGGTTTGCGCCTATCCGAATGCGGGCCTGCCGAACGAATTCGGTCTTTACGACGAAAGCCCGGAATTCATGGCCGGGATGCTCGAGGAGTTTGCGGCAAGCGGGCTCGTCAACATCGTCGGCGGCTGCTGCGGCACGACGCCGGACCATATTCACGCGATCTGCAACGCGACGGCCAACAAGAAGCCCCGCGTCATTCCCGAGTTTCCCGCGCGGCTGCGTCTCTCCGGTCTCGAGCCGTTCGAACTGACGCCGGAAATTCCCTTCGTGAACGTCGGCGAGCGCACCAACGTCACCGGCTCGGCGAAGTTCAAGAAGCTCATCACCGAAAACAAATACGACGAAGCGCTCGCGGTCGCGCGCGAGCAGGTTGAGAACGGCGCGCAGGTCATCGACGTCAACATGGACGAGGGCCTGCTCGATTCCGAAAAAGCGATGGTCGATTTCCTGAACCTGATCGCGTCGGAGCCCGACATCGCCAAAGTGCCGATCATGGTCGATAGCTCGAAGTGGTCGGTGATCGAGGCGGGCCTGAAATGCGTGCAGGGCAAGGGCATCGTCAATTCGATCTCGATGAAGGAAGGCGAGGACGCGTTCCGGCAGCAGGCGCGGCTCGTGCGCCGCTATGGCGCTGCCGTCGTCGTGATGGCTTTCGATGAGCAGGGCCAAGCCGACACGGTCGAGCGCAAGGTCGAGATTTGCGCGCGTGCGTACAAGATCC
>CAUJKG010000281.1 GCA_963205465.1 Pseudomonadota bacterium
TTGGCGAGCTTCGCGAGCCGGCGCGAAATCTCGGTCTTGCCGACGCCGGTCGGCCCGATCATCAGGATATTCTTCGGCAGCACTTCCTCGCGCAGCTTGTCGTCGAGCTGCAGCCGCCGCCAGCGATTGCGAAGCGCAATCGCGACCGCGCGCTTCGCGTCGTGCTGGCCGACGATGAAGCGATCGAGTTCGGAAACGATCTCGCGGGGCGAAAAATCAGACATCTATGGCTCTGCTTACTGGCCGATGGCGGTTTGCCATGCCTTTACGGTTTCGAAGGGGTAGATGAACATCAGAATGTTCAGGGTGAGATTGTCGCGGATTACATAGGCAGCAAGCGCTTCCATTGCCAGCGCGAGCAGGATCGTGACGATGATCGGTGCGCGCCAGGCGACCAGGAAGCCGAGCGCCATCCAGATCACGTCCATCACCGAATTGATGATGCTGTCGCCGACATAGCCGAGCGATACGGTGTTGTTGCGATAGTAATCGACGACCCACGGAGTATTCTCGATGACTTCCCATGCCGCTTCGAGAAACACCGCAAAAGCAAAACGCCATGCGATGCTCGCGCGGCGGAAAACTACCCATGCGAAAAGGTAGAAGAGAAAGCCGTGGATGATATGCGAAGGCGTGTACCAGTCTGCAAGGTGCTGCGAGTTGCCGGGGCCGAAGGCGTTGCCTTCCCAGAGCTTCACATATCCGCAAGTACAGATCGGTGCGCGGCCCATCGCGTAAAGAGTGAGTGATTGCAGCGCGACGATCGCAAGCGGCACCAGGAGCACGATGAAAGCATTGCGCCGTGCGATTTCATTTTGCCCCGAAGGCGTGGCAGGAACCATCATTCAGCCGATCTCCGTCAGCGGCAGCCGCCGCACCAGCGCCGAAGGCATTAGGTTGAGAAGTGCTGCGCGCGCCTGTTTCCACCAGACGCCGAGCAGCATCACGCCGATGCCGAGAATGAAGAGCGCGAGCGCCGTCTGCGCGGACGGCGACAGCGCAAGCGCGCGAGCGCTCCAGGCGATGATAACGCCGAGATAGATCAGCGAAGCCACGATCGGCGAGCGGCGGTCGAGGATGAGTCCGAAAACGCAGGAAGCAGCCGCAATCGCCAGCACGAGCGCCATCGCGGCTGTCGATTGACCGGGCGATGTCAGCGACGAGTAGATCGGATGCAGGAACAGCGGCGCGCCCGCGACATAGAGCCAGAACGCGAAGGCGCTTTTTCGCGTCATGCGCTGCCGGTCGGCGAGATCGAGCGCGACCGCGAGTATCAAAGCGATGGCACCGGCGACCACCAGACTGATTTCGCGCGGCCAGGGCAGCAACGTGCTGGCAAGTCCCGCGAGCGAACAGGCCAAAGGCAGCGCGAGAAACGGCAGCCGATAGCGCCAGATCGCAAAGCCGATGCTGACCAGCGCGGCGAGATAAGGCAGCAAGAGGTTCGATTGCCACGAATTCCTCTCGAAGCCGCCGATGAGAACGAAAACGAGCCAGCCGGCACTCAACGCCGCCGCGATGCTTCCGACGATGGCAGGCCAGCGCATATTGCGATGACGCGCAAAGAACTCCGCCATCGCCCAGCCAGCAACGACGCTGATCGCAATCCCGATCACGCCTCCGGCAAGCGCGAGCGCAACGAAGAACAAAATCTGACCGATCGAAATGAACAGCTCGGCGAGATTGTTGACGACGACGAAGCGCTCGTTGGTCTCGCGGGGCTTTCGAACGCGCGCCTGCGCGATCTCGCGCAGTTTCGACGCCTGTTCCGCACTGATGATATTTTGCGAAACTGCCGCGTCGAGATCACTGTCGCGGATCATCCGATGGTTTCCACCGTCACATTGCGGTTCGTATAGATGCAGATGTCGGCCGCGATATCGAGCGCGCGGCGGGCGATTTCTTCCGCGTCATGCGAGGAATCGGCGAGCGCCCGCGCGGCCGCAAGCGCATAAGCGCCGCCCGAGCCGATGCCTGCGATACCGTTCTCGGGCTCGATCACGTCGCCGGTGCCTGCAAGCAGGAGGGTGACGTCCTTGTCGGCGACCAGCATCATGGCTTCCAGACGCCGCAAATAACGGTCGGTACGCCAATCCTTGGCCAGTTCGACGCAGGCGCGTGCGAGCTGGCCCTTGTGCTGTTCGAGCTTGGCTTCCAGCCGCTCAAGCAGCGTCAGGGCGTCGGCGGTCGCGCCGGCAAAGCCGCAAATGACCTGTCCGCCGGCCAGCCGCCGCACCTTCTTGGCGTTGCCTTTCATGACGGTGTTGCCGAGCGAGACCTGGCCGTCGCCGGCGATGGCGACACGGCCGTTCTTGCGTACCGAAACGATGGTGGTTCCGTAGAAAATGTCCGGTTTATGGGGGGTATTCATGGATGGGTATGGCCTCCGGCCCCTTATTTAGGATGCTCCGGACGATCCGCAAACCATCCGGAAAGGTGAGCCTGGGCAAAGTGTGGCGGGGGCTGACCCGGGCTGCTAGAAGTCCGCGCCTTCGTGAGGAGCTTTTCGATGCGTACCGGCGAACTCGCCCGCAAGACCAAGGAAACCGAGATTTCGGTGAAGGTCGATCTCGATGGCAAAGGCCAAAACGAGATCGCGACCGGCATCGGCTTTTTCGACCATATGCTCGATCTGCTCTCGCGCCATGCGCGGATCGACATGACGATCAAGGCCAAGGGCGATCTGCACATCGACCAGCACCATACCACCGAAGATGTCGGTATCGTGCTCGGCCAGGCGGTGAAACAGGCGCTCGGCGACATGCGCGGGATCACGCGCTATGCCAGCCTCTATCTGCCGATGGACGAGGCGCTGACCCGTGTTGCGATCGACGTTTCCGGGCGGCCGATGCTCGTCTTCAAGGTTGATTTTCCGCGCGACAAGATCGGCGAGTTCGACTGCGATCTGGTCCGCGAGTTCTTCCAGGCCTTTGCGATGAATGCCGGAATCACGCTGCACGTCGAGACGCTTTACGGCGACAACGCGCATCACGTCGCGGAAAGCTGCTTCAAAGGGCTCGCGCGCGCGCTGCGCGCGGCTTTTGCGATCGATCCCGCGGCGGCCACGGAAATTCCATCTACCAAGGGTAGCCTTGGCGCGTGAGCCGGGGAAAGCGAAAACCGGCTTTCGGGTCGGTTAAGCGCGGGTAAATAGAGCAGCCGGGACATCAGGCATGGCTACATTCTTGGTTTTCGAGCCGGCGGATCAGGCGCGCACGCAAGCTGCAGCGGAGCGCGTGGTTTTCCTGCGTGAAAAATTTTCCTTCTGGGCCTTTCTGCTCACGCCGTTCTGGCTGCTGCGCTACCGGCTGTGGCTGGCCTTTCTAGTCTGGCTCGTGGTCTTTGTTGCGATCAACCTGCTCGGCGGCTGGCTCGGTTTCGGGCCTTTTGCCGGAATCGCGGCTTCGTTCTTTCCCTCGCTTCTGTTCGGCATGGAGGCGGCGAACCTGCGCGGGAAGAAGCTGGTCCGCAAAGGCTATCGCGATGCCGGGGTTGTGATTGCGGAAGATATCGAAACCGCCGAGCGGCGCTTCTTCGAAACCTGGAAAGATGCTCCGGCTACTACGCCGAAAGCATCGCCGCCCGGCTATCCTGAAATGAAATTCGCGGTCGCCGCGGAGCAGAATGTGATTGGTATGTTTCCGACACCGGGGCAACGATGAGCGTCGCCGTAATCGATTATCATTCCGGCAATCTGCACTCGGCCGCCAAGGCGCTGGAGCGGGCGGCGCGCGAGGGCGGCACCAACGCCAGAATTCTCGTCACCAACAAGCCGGAAGATGTCCGCGCCGCCGAACGCATTGTGTTGCCGGGTGTCGGCGCCTTTGCCGATTGCAAGCGCGGCCTTGATGCTGTGCCCGGCATGGTCGAAGCGCTGACTGAGGCGGTGAAGAAAGACGGCAAGCCGTTTTTCGGGATTTGCGTCGGCATGCAATTGCTGGCCGAGCGCGGGCTCGAACACGGCGTCACCGAAGGGCTCGGCTGGATCGGCGGAGAAGTCGACCGCATCAAACCGCGCGACCCGGCGCTGAAGATTCCGCATATGGGGTGGAATACCTTGCGCGAAACACGCAAGCATCCGCTCTTCGAAGGCATCACGCTCGGCGAACAGGGCCTGCATGCTTACTTCGTGCATTCCTATCACCTGAAGCCGAAAGATCCCGCCGACCTTCTCGCCGAGGCCGACTACGCCGGCGCGATTACGGCTGCGGTCGCACGTGACAACATCGCCGGTTCGCAATTTCACCCGGAAAAGAGCCAGCGTCTCGGCCTTGCCTTGCTCGCGAACTTCCTGCGGTGGAAGCCGTGAAGCCGCGCCCGTACCGCCGCGCCGTCGGTCCTGCACTCGTGTTCGGAGGCGCATGGCTCACGCATATCGTCATGGCGGCAAAATCGGGCGAATGGCTATGGCTTGCGATCGGCGCGATTCTTGCGCCGGTGGGCATGGTTGTCGGCTTCAGCTGGTGGTGGCATTGGTTGGTCTGGGCATTTTCCTAACGCCGGAGAGAGCGCATTGATTCT
The DNA here is from genome assembly GCA_963205465.1 of Pseudomonadota bacterium. Taxonomy (GTDB): domain Bacteria; phylum Pseudomonadota; class Alphaproteobacteria; order Rhizobiales; family Xanthobacteraceae. The sequence goes on from CAUJKG010000281.1 coordinate 4,522, forward strand.
GTTTCCTGCGATTGATCTGAAAAACGGCGAAGCCGTGCGCCTGCAACAAGGCGACATGGCGCGCGCGACCGTCTTCAACGCGAACCCCGCGCAACAGGCGAAAGAATTCGAGGCGCAGGGCTTTCAGTGGCTGCATCTCGTCGATCTCGATGGTGCTTTCGCCGGCAAGCCGGTCAATGCGCTCGCGGTTGCCGAGATTCTCAAGACCGTGAAAATTCCGGTGCAGCTCGGCGGCGGCATTCGCAAGATCGCGACGGTGGAGTCGTGGCTTGCCGAAGGCATTTCGCGCGTCATCATCGGCACCGCGGCAGTACGCGAACCCGCCTTCGTGAAGGAGGCGGCACGCAAGTTCCCGGGCAAGATCGCGATCGGCATCGATGCCCGCGGCGGCAAGGTCGCCATTCATGGCTGGGCCGAGGAAACGCAGCTCGAGGTGGCGGAAGTCGCGAAGCTATTCGAGGGCGCTGGCGTCGCCGCGCTGATTTACACCGATGTCGAGCGCGACGGCATGTTGCAGGGCTTGAATCTGGATTCGACGATTGCGCTTGCGGAAAGCGTTTCGATTCCCGTGATTGCTTCCGGCGGCTTCGCTTCGATCGAGGATGTGAAAGCTTTGCTCGAGCCGCGCGCGAAGAAGCTCGAAGGCGCGATTGCCGGGCGCGCGCTCTATGATGGCCGCATCGATCCGGCCGAAGCACTCGCGCTGTTGAAGAGCGCGTAATGTTCAAGGTCCGCCTGATTCCCTGTCTCGACGTGAAAGACGGCCGCGTGGTCAAGGGCGTGAAGTTCGTCGACTTGCGCGATGCCGGCGATCCGGTGGAAGCGGCGAAGGCTTATGATGCGGCGGGCGCCGACGAGCTTTGCTTCCTCGACATCACCGCGAGCCACGAAGGGCGCGGCACGCTGCTCGACATCGTGCAGCGCACGGCCGAGGCTTGTTTCATGCCGCTTACGGTCGGCGGCGGCGTGCGCACGGTCGAAGACGTGCGCGTGCTGCTTGCCTCCGGCGCGGACAAGGTTTCGATCAATACCGCGGCCGTGAACCGCCGCGCCTTCGTCGGCGAGGCGGCCGAAAAATTCGGTGATCAATGCGTCGTCGTCGCGATCGATGCGAAGAAGGTCTCCGGCGAAGGCGAGCCGCCGCGCTGGGAAATCTTCACCCATGGCGGCCGCAAGCCGACCGGACTCGATGCCGTTCAATATGCGCAAGAGGTCGCGGCCCTCGGCGCGGGAGAAATCCTGCTCACTTCGATGGATCGTGACGGCACCAAGATCGGCTATGACGTGGCGCTGACACGCGCGATTGCCGATGCCGTCCCGGTCCCGGTAATTGCGTCCGGCGGCGTCGGCAATCTCGATCATCTGGTCGCCGGCATCCGCGACGGCCACGCCACCGCGGCGCTTGCCGCATCGATCTTTCATTTCGGCGAATTCACCATACGCCAGGCCAAGGAGCATATGGCAAAAGCCGGGCTTCCCGTGCGGCTGGACGCCTGATAAAGCCGGTTCATGAGCGGTTTCACGCTGGAAGACCTTGCAAGGATCGTTGTGCTCCGCGCGAACGAAAGCGCGGACAAATCCTATACGCGCAAGCTGCTCGACGCGGGCGTCGAGAAATGCGCGAAAAAGCTGGGCGAAGAGGCCGCCGAAACGATTATTGCCGCGGTCGCCGGCACCAAGGAGCAGACCGTCGCCGAAAGCGCGGATTTGCTCTATCATCTCCTCGTGGTTCTGAAAGCGCGCGGTGTCGATCTGGCGGAGGTCTATGCCGAGCTCGAACGGCGCACAGCGCAATCCGGGCTCGAAGAAAAAGCGTCGCGTAACCGATAGTCTTGTTTGTAAAAGCGTGAGTAGCTGAGCCGTCATGGAACAGCGTATTGAAGACGACATTTCGCCTTATCGCGTTTTTCCGCGCGAAGAATGGGCCGCGCGGCGCGAAAATACGCCGATGACGCTGACGCAGAGCGAAATCGTTCATCTGCAGGCGCTCAACGACAAACTGTCGATGAAGGAGGTCGAGGAGATCTATCTTCCGATCTCGCGCCTGCTCGCGTTCTATGTCGAGGCCGCGCAGGACCTCTTTCGCGGCATGCAGGAATTCCTCGGCGTGAGCGACGGCAAGATGCCCTACATCATCGGCGTCGCCGGCTCGGTCGCGGTTGGCAAGTCGACCACCGCACGCGTGTTGCAAGCGCTGCTTGCGCGCTGGAACGATAGCCCGAAAGTCGAGCTGATCACGACCGACGGCTTTCTGTTTCCGAACGCCGTTCTCGAACGCGAAAAGCTGATGGAGAAGAAGGGCTTTCCCGAGAGCTATGATCTGCCCGCGCTCCTGCGCTTCCTGCACGACGTGAAGGCGGGGCAGCGTAAGGTAAGAGCGCCGGTCTATAGCCATGTTTCCTACGACGTTATTCCCGGCGAAATGATCGAAGTCGATCAACCCGACATTCTGATCGTCGAGGGCCTGAACGTCTTGCAGACCGGACGTCCCCCCAAGGACGGCAAGGCGATCCCTTACGTTTCCGATTTCTTCGACTTCTCGGTCTATATCGACGCGGAAGAAAGCGTGCTGGAATCCTG